>JBFLWK010000168.1 GCA_040757695.1 Elusimicrobiota bacterium | reverse complement strand
ATATAAGAGTTTTGATTTGTGTTTTTAGAACTTTCTGTAATATTTCATTGGGAATAGTGTGAAGGAATTCTTCGTAGCGATGTCTTGATGGAATATCTTCAAGGCCACATTTATAGACGATTGCTGGATTGTTGTGAACTTCAGTATCTAATTCAGTTAAGGTTTGTATTGTGCGAAGATTTTTATAGATAAGCAAACGACAGATTCCTCGTAGAGATATGGTAGGTCTACCTGTTACATGTTCAGGTTCTTTAATAGCAGAAAGGTTAAGGTGGTCAAATATAGCATCATACTGGTCTAAGTTTGTAGGGAATAAAAGTAGTTGTTTTGAATACATTTTAGTGCCTCCCTGGTCAATTTCACTGACCTTGAGTTTTGAGCAAGTCGTATGTTTGGGGTCACTAAAATTATACTAAAAAGTAGGGTTGAGGGCAAATGGAACCAGAGAGAAAAAGTGAAGAAAAACATAGGGGTTGCTCAAAACTAAAAATTGCCCTCCACCCTTGTAAAAAGTTATAATAGATGGTAAAGGATGGAAATTATGATAATGAATTATCGTCGGAAAAAATGAGGTGGAGGGCAGTTTTAAAAAGTAAAGATTAAATTTCCGACGACAGAAAGGGTTTTGAGCAACCCTCAAAAACTTACAAAGGAGGCATTCAAATGAACAAGACACAGACAAACACAAGGTTTATCCCGAGGAATTACGATGTATTTGCTGGATTAGATGTTGATAAAAAGAGCATAGCGGTAACATTTTTAGATCATTACAATGAAATTAGACAAATAAAGATACCATATAATCCAAAACAATTAATAAATTATGTGCGCAATAAATATCCAGATAAACAAGTTGCATTTGCATACGAAGCAGGTCCTACTGGATTTGGCTTATATGACGAGTTGAGTAGTCAAAAATATTTTTGAAACCCATACATGTACCTGATGGAGCTTACAGAGAACTCAGGCATCTTGTTAGATTGCGTGATACATTTGTTCAACAATCAAAAGCTACCAAAGCACGTATAAAATCACTTCTTCTGGTAAATGGAATTTTTTTTCCAGTGATGAAAATAAATGGAGTCTGGATACTATTTATAAACTCAAAGAACTTTTATATTCTAAACAATGTTCTGAAGTAATACGATTTCATCTTGGACGTTTTAGGACTGTTAACAAGTATTCCTGGTATAGGTTTCATAACTGCCAGTCAACCTATAGCACGAATTGGCAATTGGCGACATCTTTATCGTTATGATCAAATAGGTTCATTTCTTGGTCTTGTTCCCAGCGAAGATTCTACTGGTGATGAGATAAATCGCGGTTCAATTACTCGCATGGGTAATACAAATTTAAAGAGAACCAGAACAAAAGATGAGACTGCATTGTTTGTGGAGAGCCTCGGAATCTTGAAGAACAATCCCGATGTTATACCGGGATAATGTTTCGGTTATTAATAAGAGGTCCACTGCAGTGCTAAAACGAGAACTAAAACGTATCTCTAAAAAGTATGGATGATGGATGTCACTTAATAAAAGTTAACAAATGTTAACGGTGAACATCACTACGAATAGGAACAAGCAATTCTCTTTTGATATTTCTTTATTATCGTTTTACGGAGTTATTATTGTTTTAATTCAAAGAACAAATTATCTTTACAAAAATTCCCGTTTTGTTACTTGACATTCACATAGGAACAGGATTAACTTCTGTTTAAAGTTGGGAATAAAGTTACACCCGACTTCAGTCGGTCAAGCAAAATTGGCATCGTTGATAATAATTTAGAGTTTAGAGAACTTAGTTTAGAGAAAAGGCAAAATCTCTAAACTCTCAACTTTTCTTTCCATTTTGGTTCGCATAAGATATCTTATGTTAACTTTTTAATGGATTTTACTTGTGGGCTGCCTGATATTTATATCTTAAGCAATGTTGTTAAATTATAGTATTTTTTCCCGAAAAATAGCACATTTTTATTGCTATCTTAATACGAATTATTCATTTTTAGAGCTTGGCACTCTAAAAATTGCTTTTTTTCTTTTTTTTCTAAAACTTTTTTGGCAAAATTTTCGCAAAAAGACCAAAAAAATTTTTTTCAGAAAACAATCCAAAAAGCGGCGGAAGTAAAAACCCGGTAAGTATGGTTAACCGTTTGTAAAAGTGGGGCAAAAATTTGCCAATTAGAAAACACTATGGAACACAATTTCACAAAGTTAGCCAAAATTCAGTGAATATGCATGGGTTATAAAAAACCAAGGAAGCCGAAAAAACTGGCGATATGGCATGAAACATTAAAATCTGACCAAATCTAAAAAAAGGCAGGAGCAGGTTGTGTCAATTGCAATGTAAAATTATACCAGGGTTGCAATGTAAAAGTATACCACCTGCAGGTGGTATAATTAATGGTTCAGGTGGTAATTAGATGTGTTGCAAAGTAAAAGTATACCAGGTAAGTGAAG
>JBFLWK010000167.1 GCA_040757695.1 Elusimicrobiota bacterium | reverse complement strand
AAGAACTATTCAGCAATGCTAAAAAAGTACGGTCACTATTAAAATAGGTCGATTTGCAAATGAACATTAAAGTTGTTCCGACGAAGTCATGTCAAAAAACAGCGTTTTCACGCATTTTTCAGGATAAATATAACAGATACTTTGGATGCAATGACAAGCGATAGACCTTACAGGAAAAAACTGCCAACAGCGATTGCCAAGCAGGAGTTTAGCAAATATGCCGGGATACAGTTCGCACCAGATGTTGTCAATGTTCTTATTGATGCGTTGGATAAGGATATAATTATATGACAAAAATCAAAATCTGCGGGATTACGAATGAAAAGGATGCTTTGTGGGCGGCAAATACCGGTGTAGATTTTATAGGACTTAATTTTTACAAAAACAGTCCGAGAAAAATTTCAGTTGATATGGCAAAACGGATTGTTTCAAAATTACCAGAGTTTGTAAAATCAGTTGGTATTTTTGTAGATGAAGAAATTGAAACCATACTGAAAATAGTAAAAAAAGTGCAATTAAAATTAATCCAACTACACGGAAACGAAACGCCCGAATTTTGTGATGAACTTAAAGAAAGAATTACTAATACTGTTCCAGCAAATAGTTTATGGGAAAACAGACCTCAAATCATAAAAGTATTCCGTATTAAACCCGAACAAATGTTCGGAAATCAACCACTGTTTAGAAATCAACCGACGAGCGAAGTTGTTAAAACCGAACAAAAACCGAACAAATGTTCGGAAATGCTACAAACCGAACAAATGTTCGGCACCGAACACTTGTTCGGGTATAAAAGTATTGATTATTTTTTGTTTGATACGTTTGTAGAAAATCTTCAAGGCGGGACTGGGCAGACATTCAACTGGGATTTAGCGGTTGAAATAAAAAAAGCAGGAAAACCTATATTTTTGTCCGGAGGACTTACGCCTGAAAATGTAACGAATGCGATAAAAAAAGTTGAACCGTTTGCAGTTGATGTCTGCTCAGGTATAGAACGCACTCCAACCCGCAAGGATTATGATAAAATGCTTGCTTTTGTTAAAGCGGTAAGAAAAGTTTAACTTGACAAAATAATACTTTTTTGTTATAAATATAGCAGGAGGTTTTTATGAATCAGCAGATCAAAATTATAGTTGAAAAACATCCTGATGGTTATGTTGCATATCCGTTAGGATTAAAAGGTGCAGTTGTCGGAGAAGGTAATACATATGAAGAAGCATTAGCAGATGTTAAATCAGCAATAAGATTTCATATTAAAACATTCGGCAGACAGGTATTAAAAATTGAACCGCCAATAATAGAAGCATTTGTCGCTGAAACAGGAGTACTTGTCTGAAGATTTTATTGAAACATACAAAAAAACATAAATTTTTTATTTGATTAGTTCTTTTTAGAAATTTATTATTTCAAGTAGCAAACTGACCAATACACATGCTTATTTTGGGGCATGTCGTATTGGAAGGAAGACTTTCCTTGGTCGGTTTGCTTGCCTGAAAATATGACTCTGCCCCTTTTTGTTTTGGGGTGAATGCAAGGAGGAACTACGGTGAATAAGAATTTTTTATTAGTAATTTGTTTGTTGGTTTTAACATTAGGCTGTGGAAAAATTTTGAGGTATCCGAGTAATGCCTATCTCGTTAGACAGTCGGTAGAGCAGTCAGTTAAAAATATCCCTGGAACACGAGAGGGAAAAATAACTATAGTTGATTTGAATGCTGAAAGTAATAACGCAGACGATGAACCAATTAATTCAATGGTTCAGGATGCATTGATTACTGGATTAGTATCAAAAGGATATTCTGTAGTAGAGCGGGATAAAGAATTGCTTGGTAAAATTGCCAGAGAAATTAATGGATTTAAATATAATTTATCAGCTAGTTTAATCAGTCATCAAGTTACCAATCCTGTGCCGACAAAAGAAACAATTACAATCACTACTCAAGATGGAAATACAAAAACAGAAAAAATTGAGTTGAAAGGCGAAAACAAAATTTTAGAACAAGAATCTACTATTAATTCTGAAATAAAATTAGATATCCAAAAAAGTGGAGAAATCTTGGGTGTTGACAGATTATTAGCATATCGTATTTTAGAACTTGGTTTAAGATATGACAAGGGCTCAACAGGAAAAATGAAAAAGAGAATAGCGGAAACACAATTAAGTTTACGACTGATTGACACTAACACAAGTAAAATACTGTGGGCTGGTATGGGAGAAGGCAATGTAAGTGATGAAATCCCACGAAGGGCAATCAAGCAAGTTGAGAAAAATGATTTGGAATTATTCTCTTTTACTATGCCTAACTTAAAAACCAAAGAATCTAATGTAGATATCAAAAAACAGAATATAAGGGATTATAATTTATCTGTAGTTTGGCAAATTTCCCATTTCTCTAATGAGAAATAGGGTGGTCTGATTCATCAGACACGCTTGCTAATAAATGCTGAGACATATTATAAAGGAACCTATAAAAAATTGACGTGAAAGC
>JBFLWK010000166.1 GCA_040757695.1 Elusimicrobiota bacterium | reverse complement strand
AGAAGGGTTGGTTTCAAGAGACACTGCCGAAAGCTAAAAGCCGAATTGAAAATATTGCAATTCTTAGAGTGGATTGTGATTGGTATGAGTCAGTAAGATGCTGTTTGGATAATCTATATGATAACTTAATTACTGGTGGTTATTTGATCATAGATGATTATGGTCATTGGGAAGGTTGTAAAAAAGCAGTGGATGAATTTTTAGAAAAAAGAAAAATCAAAGTGCGATTAAATAAAATTGATTATACTGGGGTTTGGTTCCAGAAATTTTAAAGCTTGGATAATTTTATGAAAAAAATTATTTTACATGTAGCTCAAGCAGAAATATCTGAGGAGTCAGGAATGGGGCGTGTCGCTTGGCATTGGAGAAATGAGTTTGAAAAAAGAGGTTACGAGTTTATCCATATTGGTCCAAAAGAAGTTGGTCGGATACCGCATCCTGCTTTATTCCCTTATGCAGCATATCAGACTTATCGAAAACTCAAAAAGGTTGCCTCTGTTTTTTTAATTCATGAACCAGCCTCAGGTATTTTCGTAGGTCGGGGTATACCTACAGTGGTAGTTAGTCATGGTCTTGAACGGAGAGATTGGGAATTGACTCTACAAGGGAAGGGTGGCCAAAATATAAAATGGCGTACACGATTGCTTTTCCCTATTTGGAGATTGCGCCAATGTGATCTAGGTTTAAAGAAAGCTAACTTACTTTTGCTGATCAATCAAGAGGATGCTTTATATGCTCAAAGACGCTATAACCGAAATTCAGATATTTTGGTATTTAAAAATGGGGTTTATCCCTCAAACTTAAATGAAAAAATTCAACCTGAAAATCAAATTACTATTCTATTTTTAGGTTCTTGGATAGAGCGCAAAGGCATTAGAACACTTATTGAAGCAGCTACAATTTTGCATAGACAAGGGTTACGCTTAAATTATCTGGTAGCAGGCGTTTCGGTTGAAAGCAAAACAATTTTAGATTCTTGGCCAGAAGAGCTACATACTTTTGTAGAGGTAGTCCCACATTTTTCACGTGGCTACGAGGAAAGTCTTTTTGCTCGCTCTAACATTTTTGTCTTACCCAGCTTTTTTGAGGGACAGCCCTTGTCACTGCTTCAAGCTATGGAATCTGGACGTTGTTGTATAACCACAAATTGCTGTGGGCAGAAAGACTTAATTCAGCACGGTTTTAATGGATTACTACATGAACCAGGCGATGCAAAAAAGTTAGCTTTTTTGATAGCCAAATGTGCAGAGAGCAAAGATTTAAGGATAGAACTTGGTAAAAATGCCAAACTATCAGTTAAGGATCGTAGTTGGGAGGCTGTATCTGCTGAAATAGTAGACAGAATAGAGGTAGTACTAAACTTATGAAACTCCTTCTCATCTCCCGCCATTTCCCAAATATTTTTGGTGGGGTAAGTGATTACACTTATCATTTAAGCAATGCCCTATCTAAAGAGGGCTACGAAGTTTATGTTTTGACATCAAAGGATGAAAAGGTTATTAATAATGCAGGAGATAAGGTTAAGGTTTTGCCAGTGGTTGTCAGATGGAACTTCAGGGGTTTACCTCAAATTATTAAGGAAATAAAAGAGGTGAATCCTGATTGGATTCTGCTTCAGTATGTGCCACATATGTATAGCCATTGTGCCATTCCTGTCTACATTGCTGAATTATCTATTTTGCTTTGCCTGATGCGATTTAAACTCATCACCACCTTTCATGAGATTGCTATAAGGTTCGATCTTAAAAAGCCAAAATACTGGGGAATAGCGATAATAGAAAGGCTGATAGCCTACATATTGTGCATATGTTCTAATAGGGTTGTTGTGAGTATAGAATATTTCCGAAAGATGCTAAAGCCCTTTAAATACAAAATAATTAAAATGCCTGTTGGTAGTAATGTTTTGCCATATGAGATTCCAGAAGAAGAAAATCAAAATCTACGTAAAAAAATAGCCCCTAATGGGGAATTTATTATTTCTACTTTTGGTAGCAGTGGTTATTGGAGAAGGAACGATATTCTGTTAAAAGCAGTAAAGGTATATTTAGATGGAATGGGACAAGATAGCTTGAAGATTATAATTATTGGTAAAGCAAGCCTGGATATAAAACTTTTAGAAATGATTGATAAACTAAATTTAAGAAGGGTTGTTCATCTTACAGGGATCTTAAGTCCAGAAGAAATATATAGATATTTAGCTATATCCGATCTTTTTGTGTTAATAGATACCGATGCTTATGGTGGCATAAATATTAAAAGTACATCGCTTGCCTCAGCCTACGCTGCCATATTACCAATTATTGGAAATAGAGGTATATTAACCGATAATTTTTTCAGGGATAAAGAGAACATTTTTCTTATAAATAGTATAAATATTGAGGAAATATTGAGCGCAATATTGGAATTAGTTAATAACGAAGAATTACGGTATAAATTAAAAAAGGGTTCAGAGGAAACCTATAAGAATTATTTAAGCTGGGATAGAATAGCTGAAGGGTATGAAAAAATTTTAAATGAAAAC
>JBFLWK010000165.1 GCA_040757695.1 Elusimicrobiota bacterium | reverse complement strand
TTGAATATATCGAAATGTTCTACAACAGGCAGCGGCGCCATTCTGCCATTGGCTATGTCAGCCCGCATGAATATGAACAACGATACAACCAATTAACCGTGTCCACTTTTTGTGGGTAAGACCAACCACCAAAAAAGAGAAAAAATATTGACAGAGATTAAAATACCAAAACTTATTGAATATTTCCTTACAACTTCAGATATATTGTTTAATTTTTTAAAAACTGAGTATAATTTTTCTAATGAAACAGGAATTGTTGATTTCAATACAAAGCCTAATAAAGTTGTAAAGGTAAACTACGACAACATCCCAGATTTTTTTTATATTACAAATGAATACACCAGAGAAGACATTCAATTTGAATTTGCATATACTCCTGCCGGTCAAACCCAGGGAAGAGAAGGAATTGACTTGTTAGTTAATTATAGAAAAGGGAAAAAATTTAAATTTAGAATTTCTGAAGTATTTATCGAAATCGGGGCTACAGATAGTTGGATAAATTACATGGGAATTGGAACTCCCCAGTTGATAAACGAAAGCCTAAACACGTATAAGAAACATATTGAAAGCAATATAGAATTTTTCTTAAATCCAGATCTAAAAATCTTACAAAAAATTTTAAACAAAAGAAATCAAAAGCAACAAGAAGCGCTAAAAAAGATGGGTTTTTTAGAGTAATATAGAATTATTATTAAAAGAGAAGGTCTAACAACGCCACTCACACGGACTCGCAGGGGCGGGGCTGCCTTTGTTTTGGCATAGTGTGGTGTTGAACTCACTTTAGCGAAGTCCGCAAACCCTGCTCGCCGGTGGTGGCGGACGTTATGTTTTTTAAGAGTCGATGAAAACTGACCAAAGTATATTTTCCGCAAGGATAGCTCCTATAATAGTTCCAATATTTAATCTTTCATTATTAGCAGGCGTCATTCTGTATATTGCCATTTTCATTTCAGATGACATGCAGTTTGATGTCAAAATGCTTCAGGCTGTCCTTATTTTTGAAAGTGTAATAATTCCTTTCGGTCTTTTTATAGCACTCATCGGCGTGTTTATGAATAAAATCAAACTTGAAAAGAACGGTATCTCTTCCCGCAACCCGTTTTCAAATAGGTTCGAGTATGTATCGCTAAATTGGAATGATATCGCTACTATTAAAATAAAAAATATTTTAGGATATAAATATTTTTTATTACAATCTGATTCTGGCAAAGGGGTTTGGATTCCAACTGAGATAAATGACAAATCAAAATTTATAGATTTGGTAAAAGAAAAAACTGGAAAAGAGAATATTTTTAAAAATAATTTATGAAAACATAACCATCTGGTGGTAGGGACGCGCAAACAGCCGCGCGCCCCACACCAGAGCCGTTCGCCATAATACGATATGTCCTATTAAATGATTGACAACCAATCAAATTGGTGTGTATAATACACATTATGAAAAGTGGGGAAATAATACAAAGGCTCAAAAGTGACGGTTGGATTCTCCATCATACAAAGGGAGACCATCATCAATTTAAACATCCGGAAAGGCCGGGTAAGGTCACTGTTCCCCATCCCAAGAAAGACCTCCCTGTTGGGACTCTTCGAAATATTTACCGGCAGGCTGGTTGGCAATGGAGGTAACACCATGAAATTCCCAGTTGTAATCCATAAGGACAAAGATTCAGATTATGGTGTCACATTTCCTGACTTACCTGGTTGTTTTTCAGCAGGGGAGACAGTTGAAGAGGCTTTAACCAATGCCCAAGAAGCCGCAGAATGCCATATTGAGGGTATTTTACTTGATTCTGAACCTATACCGGTTGCTACAACCATTGAAAAGCATAAAGACAAAAAAGAGTTTAAAAACGGTATATGGGCAATCGTTGACGTCGATATAAGTAAATTGTCCCTTAAATCAAAAAGAATCAATATCACCATGCCGGAAAGATTGTTGAACTCAGTAGATTATTTTGCCAAAAAGCATGGAGAAACACGTTCAGGTCTTTTGAGCCAAGCCGTTACTGAATATATGTCATCTCATCGATGAAATCAAAATGGCGAACAAAGGGCTGTTGTCGACTCGGTTCCCTCGCGGCAAAGCCCTGCCGTTATGTGCATGAAATAAATACAAACAGATAATTAGAAAATGCCCCTTCCATTACTTGATATTTTTTCTTCTTTTTGGATATTTGAGCCATTACTATATTTACTAATACCAAACTTGAAGGGGCGCTTAGATAGAACTGGAAGAATAATACAAAAAATAGGATTGTTTTTTTTCTGTTTAAGTCTTGTCTTTCTCGCTCTATCTTATTCGTCAAGATCTATATATATATTGTTATTCATTGTTTTTTTTGGCATCAGCTGGTTATTAGGACTTGCTTGCCTGAATATGGACCCAGAAAAAAAAACTAAATCGAATAAAAGCACATAACGAACAAGGATAGATCGTGCGTAGCCACGATCTTATCCGGTGGTTGAACAAGCCCGGAGCGCCCGGCTAGTCCTTATTATATGCAGATATCTTTTTTCAGGTAGAGAGCAACCGGAGTCGATT
>JBFLWK010000164.1 GCA_040757695.1 Elusimicrobiota bacterium | reverse complement strand
AAGAACTATTCAGCAATGCTAAAAAAGTACGGTCACTATTAAAATAGGTCGATTTGCAAATGAACATTAAAGTTGTTCCGACGAAGTCATGTCAAAAAACAGCGTTTTCACGCATTTTTCAGGATAATGGTTAATTTAGCATTCATAAGATAGTCAGGGCTTTGCCATGAAACCCGTTTTTGACGGGATTAACAGGATTTTATTTTTTGCCACTGAATTTTCCGCCAGAGGCGGATCTGCCTTTGGCACGACACAGAATTGCACTGAAAAATGTCATTCCCGAATGCTCCCCGATAGAGTCAGTTGACTGATGACCGATGACTGATGACCGATTTTTGGGGACAGGCTCTGTCGGGAATCTATTTCGTGCTTCAGTACTTCTGTGCTTGTCTGTGTGTGTTCATCTGTGGCTGTCTTTTTATCCTGTAAATCCTATCAGATTGAAATTCCAAAAAGTTCTGTGATTGTTTTTTTTATATCTGCTGACTTCATCAAATACTCGCCAATAAGCACGGCATTTACACCGTTATCTTTTAGCATTTCAATATCCTGATGGGTTTTTATTCCACTTTCTGAGATTACAATTTTGTTATTCGGGATTTGAGATTTGAGTTTTGATGTTATATTTATATCAACTGTTAAATCTGACAGATTTCTGTTATTTATCCCGATAATATCTGCTTCTGTATCAAGCACTCTTTTTAATTCTTCTGCAGTATGGATTTCAGCGATTACAGAAAGATACAATTTTTTGGCAATTTTTAGAAATTTGTTAATTTGTTCGGTATTCAAAATTAGCACAATTAAAAGCACAGCATCTGCATTAAAATATCTGGATTCATAAAGTTGGTACTCGTCTATTATAAAATCTTTTCTTAAAGTGGGCAAAGAAGAAACCTGTTTTACTAAATCAATATGAAAAACATCACCCCGAAAATACTTTTGCTCGGTAAGCACTGATATGGCATCCGCACCTGCGTGTTCATACTGCTGAGCAATTTTTTGAACATCAATTTCAAATACTATTTCACCTGCCGATGGAGATGCTCTTTTGATTTCAGCGATTAGATTCAGTCGGTTTGGTTTTGATATTGCTGACTTGAAATCCCGAATGATTGGTAACTTATCAACTTTAGGCAAAATATCGTCCAGTGGTAACTGCTTTTTTCTATGTGCGATTTCTATTTTTTTATTTTTAATAATCTCGTCAAGTATGTTCATTTTCCACAATATTTTTTAAGTTCTTCTAATTTTTTGAATGCTTTACCTAAATCAATTGATTTCTCAGCCAATTCAATTCCATCTTTTATATTTTTTGATTTTTCAGCAGCGGTTAATGCAAACGCAGCATTCAAAACTACGATATCCCGTTTGGGTCCTCTTTTACCAGAAAGTATATCAAGAATTATTTTTGCATTTTCTTTCGCATCACCACCTGCAATATCTTCCTGTTTTGCTTTTTTGAGCCCGAAATCTTCCGGTTTTACTGTGTATGTTTTAATCCTGCCATTTTGTAATTCAGAAATTTGTGTCTTGCCTGTGATTGATATTTCGTCGATAGAATCCATCCCGTGAACAACGAATGCAGATTTTGTTCCAAGATTTTTTAAGACATATGCAAGTGGTTCTGTAAGTTCTGAAGAATAAACACCAAGCACCTGAGCATTAGCATTCGCAGGATTAGTGAGAGGACCTAAAATATTAAAAATTGTTCTGATACCAATTTGCCGACGAGGCCCGATTGCATATTTCATTGCAGAATGAAGCATAGGTGCGAACAAAAAACCGATACTAATTTTATTTATACACTCTTCAACTTTTTGTGGTGGTAATTCAAGGTTTATTCCGAGTTCTTCAAGCACATCAGCACTACCGCATTTTGATGAAACAGCACGATTACCATGTTTTGCTACCACAACACCACAACCTGCAACAACAAAGGTAGTAGCAGTAGAAATATTAAATGTCTTTGTTTTATCACCACCGGTTCCACAGGTATCCACAATCGTTTCCCAGTCAATATTGATTTCGTCTCTGTCAATATCAACCGCGTGTTTTTTGATGGTAATTTGTGTTGCATGTTCACGCATCACTTTTGCACAACCGGTTATTTCTTCAACTGTTTCGCCTTTCATTCGCAATGCAGTGATGAATGATGCAATCTGCGCTTCGGTTGCCTGACCTGTCATAATTTCCGTCATTACATCAGTCGCTTCTTTTTCAGAAAGATTTTCCTTCTGCACAACTTTCGCAATCGCTTCTTTAATCATTTTCCACCTCTTTTAATCATTATATGTGCATCAATCAAAATTGAAAATTGAAAATTTCAAGTCTGGCACAGTTCGCACCAGTTTCTGAACTTTTTGTTTTGTTAGAAGTAAATAGTCGCGGTCTCGTGAAAAAACTTCAAGTGTGATTGTATCGTTATAGCCAATTCTTTTAAGAAGTCCAACAGCATCCTCCCAGTTAACATTTCCAGTGCCTAACGGGATATGCAGGTCATTGTAGCCGCCTTTATTATCCGAGAGATGAACATGGATAAGTCGGTCT
>JBFLWK010000163.1 GCA_040757695.1 Elusimicrobiota bacterium | reverse complement strand
ATGAAAGGAATATCATCCCAGATAAAGTCGTTCCAAAGTGTATTTATAAAAGTCAATACAGAAACAATAACTAATATAAGTATTTTCAGTCTCATTATATTTTCGCTCCTACCGCCAATTCGTAAGTCATAAAAAAATCTAAATGAAGTTTGTTTAACATTTTCTCAATCGTTTCTTCAAACAGTAAAAACCCTGATGTCGGCAATGCAAACTTGCTAAGATGTAACACGTTGAACCCGTTTTTCTCTAATAGTCTCTTTAATTCACTTAAGGTGAATCTATAAAAATGTTTGTGAATTGTTGGTGGGAAAATCTGGAATTTTTCAGCTAATTTATCCATCCAGGGTACAACTGTGATTAAAATAAGTATGCCATCATCTGAAAGTACACGGTAAGTTTCCTCTATAACCTTTTCTGGATTAAATACATGTTCTATTACTGCAGAAATTATTACAATACCAAACTGTGATTTATTAAACGGTAAATTTTCACCTGATGCAGTAATAAGTTCAACTTGAATATCTTTTTTAGCGCGAATTAAGTTCTCATTAGGTTCAACTCCTATTGCTGATTTTAATTCAAATTGTTGTTTTAAAATACTTAACATTGCTCCATCAGCAGCACCAATATCCAAAATTGAGCGGTTAGAATTTTTTGAGTTGTATTTTTTTATCATTTCAATTGTCTTTTCTATTCTCCTTTTTAATCTGTATCTTGTTAAAGGATTTTCTTTGCGTCTCTTTAAATATAGTCCTGCATCAAGTATCATTTTAATTTCCCCTATTCCATACAGGAGCAAGTTTCCTTATAGAAAGCGCATCAAAGAAAACAGTACCTAATGTTTTTAATAAATTTCCATTGTACCCACAGCAAGCCCTGCATAGCTCGGAATCACTTACTTTGTTCATAATATGTAACTTTCTTAAATTCTGTATCTCAACAGAGTTCCATATTTCTAAAATTGATTCCAAATTAACATCGCCGATTATCTCCTTACCCGAATAATCCATACAACAAGGAACAACTTTGCCATCCCAGAATATCGCTAAACCGCGCCATAATCTGATGCAAGGAATTCCTTTATTTTGATTGTTATCATCACGGCCATCAAGTGAACTGTCAACAAACCCAGCACGGTCGTTAAACGGTTTTATTCTTACAGCATCAGCGCCTTTGCTTTTCCAAAGCCCGACAAAATCTTTTGCTTCATGTTTGTTATAAGTTAAATAAACCAACTGAACAATAGTATATGGGGCACGCTTACTATTATTATTCTTAATTTTCAAGAATGTTTCAGCATTCCTTGTTACTTCGTTAAAATCACCGCCAGGACGAATAGAACGATAAGTTTGCTCTCTTACAGCATCTATACTTAATACAAGTAAATCTAACCCGGATTCCATCAATTTATATCCAGTATTTTCATCCAGAACAGTAGCATTTGTCTGAATAAATGTTCTCAGCCCGCTCTTTTTAGCATATTTTATTATACTGAACACTTCTGGATGTAACAGTGATTCACCAGCAAAACATAAATCTACCATTTCGGTCGGTTTTTGTTTTATTTCATCTATCACTTTTTTAAATAGATGAAAATCCATATCTCCAATATATCTTGACATTTTTTCCCTCGGACACATTATACAATTCAAATTACATCTGTTGGTTAATTCTATAACAAGTTCACAAGGATAACCATTTAATTCTGTCTTTTGTCTAACATAGTCCATTGATAGTTTATATCTGTTTTGTAATGCAGATATTCTCATAGCAAGTTTTCTCTCTGATAAAAGTAAGTTTTGTTATAAACGCTTTCAAGAAAAACAGTCCTAAAATTGTTGGTATTAAACCATTGACAAAAGAAATAGTAATTCCAGCAGCGATAATGCCATCATAATTCATCTTATTTGTAAAAAACAAAACCAGTGCACTTTCCCTAACACCTATTCCTAAAATACTAATTGGTAAACCTTCTAGAAGTAACACAATCGGAATAAAAAACAGAAAATCAAGAATACCTGCTTGTAAGTTAAATGCATTGAATATAATGTAACAGTTCAAAATCAAAAATATTTCGGATAAAACCGAGAAAAAGAGCATATCAAAGTTTTTCAAACTAAATATGGTTGTCAAAAGCGCAAAGATTAAAACACAAATTAGTATTAATTGCCAAAAAGTCAAAACTCTGATTAGTAACCCTAAAAGTACAATTACAAATAATGCAAGAAATCTCAGAAGATAACCAAGTGTAATAGAATAAATACCTTTACGATATGGTATATTATAATTTTTATTCAGATAAACTGCCCTAAAAAATTCACCTGATTTTAACGGTGAAAGTAATTTCAGCGGTAAGCAGCCAAGTTTAATTGTCCTTACTTCATCTAAATCTATATTATAACCAAGAAATTCAAGTATGTATTTGTATTTATATATGCAAATCCACAAAGCAAAAACCACTGAACATAAAAATGCAATAAAGAGAATTTGAGGATTTGCTTCCGCAAAGGTAAATAATAAATTCTGAAAATCCATCTTTATGAGTACGAATGATA
>JBFLWK010000162.1 GCA_040757695.1 Elusimicrobiota bacterium | reverse complement strand
CTTTATGAGGAAGTGTTATTGAAGAGCCGTGTGTGGGCAATCTGCAAGCACGGTTCTGCGAGGGGCACGACAGCCCGATAGGGCTGTCACCACAAGGAGGTTATAAAGATGTCTACTCAACAAAAGTACAGTTTAGTTTTAGCATTTTTGGTGATGGGCTTAGTTTGGGGAATCGGTGCTGAAGCATTAGCACAGGAAGTGGTAACAAAAGAAGAATTGCTCTTCAGAGAGATTCCGATTGTAGTAACTGCTGCAAAGAAAGAACAATCTGCTACTGAAGCACCTGCTGCGGTAACTGTGATTACTGCAGAAGAGATAAAGAATATGGGTGCACGGAACCTGCTTGATGTTTTAAAAACTGTACCAGGGTTTAACATTATCCAGGATACAAACGAGCATCTGGTAGCGATGCGTGGTATTTACGCATCAACGAATCAGAAATTTCTTCTTCTGCGTGATGGTTATCGGTTAAACGAATGGATGTGGAACACTATTGAGTATGACTACTCTCAGTCGGTAGAGAATATCAAACGAATAGAGGTCATTCGTTCACCAGGTGCATCGCTTTATGGTTCAGCAGCATTATGTGGGGTTGTAAACATTATCACAAAAGATGCAACAGAAATTGATGGTTGGCAAACAAAAATTTCAGCTGGTAATTTCGGTCAAGTTAAAACTGATATTCTCTACGGTAAAGATAATCTGGTAATGTGGTGTTCTTATGCAGAAACATCAGGCGAAAAAGCAGATATAGCAAAAAACCGTGATGGTTCTAAAACTCCAATTGATGGTTACGAATATGTTGACCATTACGGCCCGAGTTACGATTTCGGGCTGAAACTTAAAGAAGGTAATCTAACTTTCGCGGGTTCATTTAGCAATTCAAGTTATTTTAATCCACGTGGCAACTCCGGTCAACTCATAGAGTATGACAAAGCAAACCTTCCTTATAAGCAGATTTTCCGAACAGGGAATATTGATTTAACTTATGATTGTTCACTGAACGATATGAAATTCAAACTTAACCATTACTTTGATTACAACTATTGGTTTTCATGGCAACTTCTATCGCCACAAAGAGAATGGGAAAAGGAAGAGCTGGGTAAATTGTTCAGATGGGATGTAGAAGGTGTTGTTGGTGGTGTTGAATATTCTGTCTCAAAACCTTTATTCAAAGGCGATATTTTGTTTGGTATACAACCTGAGTATAGAAAATTATTAGAATCTACTGCATACCAAACTTATGCTTCAAGTATGATTGATCATGTTGCGCAAGACCCACTAAAGCCTGGTGATGAGTATTATCTTGCTTGCTATCTACAGACAGAACAAAAAATTACACCGCAGGTTATTGGGAATGTCGGTGCAAGATATGATTACTATAAAGATGTTGGTGGTTCTTTAAACCCACGACTTTCTCTGATTTGGAATGCTTTTAAAGACTTCTACTGGAAACTGATCTATAACGAATCTTTCTTGAACCCATCTTATTTCTATCGCTATGTGACAGGTGTAATGGGCTACTATGGTGGACCTGATCTTAAGCCGGAAAAAATGAACAGTTATCAAAGCCAGATAATGTACTACTTCAGCAAAGATTTAACCGTTGCAGTAAATTATTTCTACAATAATCTACTTGACCTTGTTGCACCTGATACAAGAGTCGCCGGAAGGTACACATATCGCAATTACGGTGAAATAACCGTTCAAGGTGTAGAAACAGAACTGAAAACAACTGTCTGCAAAGTAGAACTTTTTGCTAACCATACTTTCCAGAAACCCATAGAAGACAAAACTGACCCCGGCTGGCAAAAAGATGAAAAAATTTTTGCTATACCAGAAAATACAGCTAATTTAGGGGTGAATTATTCACCAATAAAGTATCTTAATGTTAACCTGTCTGGTAACTGGTTAGATAAAACAGAAGTAAAAAGTCAAAATCTACCGCAAAGTATCTATTATCCTGACTGGGAATTACCATCAATAATGACATTGAATCTTGTATTTACTGTGAAAGAAATTTTTAAAACCGCTGAATTACAACTTGCATGCTACAACTTACTTAATGAAGAATATTATTTAGGCGGTACTGCGGTCCCTTACCGTCAACAGGGTAGATGGTTCCTGATATCTGCAGGCTATAAATTTTAAGTTGTAGGCACGTCCCGTTAGAAATGGCATCCCGCTCATCTCAATAGGCGGGATTTCTAACGGAGCGTAATAGGTAAGTTTTGCTGAAATTTGTAGGCGAGAACTTTCTCGGCAAAGGCAGGTCTGCCTCTGGTATGATAGTTAACGATTTTACGGTGATTATAAATTACCGACTACAATTCATGCGTTTTCAGCAAAACTGAATTGTTCCAAATTTTTAGAAGAAAAAAATGAAGAAAATTATTCTTTGCTTGATATTTTTCACTACTTGGTGTTTTTCTGCTAAACAAGCAGTTATTGTTGCTATAAAAAGTAAAGATATTGCTCCTTATAATACTGCTTTGGAAGGATTTAAAGAAGTTGTAAAAGAAAGAAGCATTTTAGTCACATTCAAGGAGTACAATTTAGAAGAAACTAATGTTATTGAGAAA
>JBFLWK010000161.1 GCA_040757695.1 Elusimicrobiota bacterium | reverse complement strand
TCAGTTCCTATCGCTACGACGCGTTCGGGCAGGTGATCGGATCGGGCATGCCGGGCCGGGGTTTCTCGTCCAAGGAGTACAACGAGCGCACATCGCTCTCCTATTTCGGCGCGCGGTATTATGACGCGTCTCTCGGGCGGTTCATATCGCGTGACCCGCTCGGCTTCGTCGACGGCCCCAACGAGTACATCTACTGCGCTAATAATCCGGTTTTGTGGCTTGATCCTTTCGGCTTGTGTAGAGGCAGGAATTCCTATGCGACGTACGGTTCGTACTCTTCTATCGGCATGATGAATTCAACTATCGGTGTACCTTTAGGAGCGACGAGCAGTAATCATATACAAGACGCACGGGACGTCACTGATGCTTTAGGGCAAGTTGCCTTTGATAAGATGTACGGCAAGACCACCGGGATGGGAATCACATTACAAGTACTGGCATCGACCACTGGACTGGATGCGTTAGGTGATGTTTCCAACGTAATTTATGATATCAAGACAGGTCAGAATTGGAAACAAACTGTGTGGGATGCAGCGATGGTTCTGCCTGTCATTGGCGCATTTAAAGTCATTGATCGAGTTACGGATGCTGCCAAAGCCGGGAAGAAAATCATCAATGCTGGAGACAGTATCGCTGATGCCACCAGGGCTGGTGGTAAAACTGTAGAAGCACTGAGTGATGTTCCAATCAAGAAAATTGGAGGACGAAATCCTATTAATAGTAAGTATGCTGGTCAAAACTATACTTCCGGTGTAAAGTTTAAAGACACTGGTTTTCCTGATTTCAAACATTACACACAAGCTGAAGTCAATATTAAAGGGTTGACCGGGAACTATGCAAAAGATTCAGCAATAGCAAATAAAGCAATGGGATATCCGAGTACGCCTAAAGGATATGTTTGGCATCATGTTGAAAATGGCACAACAATGCAATTAATTCCCAGAGAACTTCATAATAACGTTCCGCACACTGGGGGAGCTGCTGTTATTCGGCACTCTGATCGTTAGAACTCTGGAGGAAAAAATGAGTATAAAAATCAAACACAAAGGCAAGCATATTGATGAGGTGTGTTTAGTAGGTTTTGAAGAACGCATAGGCATGAAATTACCAAACGATTTTCGAAAATTTTTGAAAAAAAACAATGGAGGTATCCCAGAAACAAATGAGTTCGATATTCCGGAATTGCATACCGAATCCGGTGTCAATGAATTTCTTTCTATTGAAAAGATCGAATATATTAAATCAGAGTTCAGTAATAGATTCGCTTCGAACGCACTGCCTATTGCTTATGCTGAAGGAGGTAATTACTTATGTCTACTAATCGGACAAAACGCTGGTATCTATTTTTGGGATCACGAATTAGAACAAAATGAAGGGCAACATAATATGTTCTTGTTAGCAAAGAATTTTGCTAGTTTTTTGTCTTCTTTGAAAAAATTCGATATCAGCAAAATAAAGTTAAAACCTAATCAAGTACAAAATGTCTGGGTTAACCCAGATTTTGAACCTGATTTTGACTAGTAAGTAAAAAACAGGGAAAAAATAAGGACGTGAGGAAAAAAAGGGACAGACACCAATTTATTTCAATATATTTATTGTAAATTATTGTAGTAAAGCCATTTAAAAGGGCGCTGTCCCCTTTTTCCTTTAATATCAATGATGCCTTCTGCTACAGTTCTACCAAGTTTAGTGACTATGAAAGGCAATGACAGTCAAAAAGATGGAATTATTTCCAGAACTGTTAAGAAAATTAAGAAGCTGTTTGGATTTGGCGGGGATATTGACCCAAAACTTAGGGGATTAGAATCAGAAAAAAGAATTCTCAGAGAACTTGGTTTAAAGAAAAACACCATCAAAATATCCACTGAAGAAGGAAGTTCTATTCCTGATGCATTGGATGAAAATAATTCGGTTGAGATAAAAGACAGTAAATATGTTTCCCGCACAAGACAACTGCGAATACAAACAGAATCGGCACAAAAGAGCAATCGACAATCCATTCTGATTGTGGGGAAAAATACAAGGCTCAGTAAAACTGTACAAGAAGCATTTGATTTGATCATAAGACACAGTGGGTTAGGAGGTAAAAATGATTAAACTTTATATACAATCAGCCAATATTGAGGTAAACCGTATAATAGAATTACTGTTATCTCTAAATGAACAACTAAAACCAAAATATTTCAATGACAACGAAGGGCTAGACAAAAAACGATTGATTGAAGATAAACAGGAATTTCAAACATTTTTAGCAAATAACAAGATAGGTTTTTTTCTCTATTCAAGAGTATGTTCCTATGATATCTCCATTCGTGACAAGCTTGAGTTCTCTAATATTTTTATTGATTTCAATAAAAATCAATTTACTGAACAATATGTTTTAAACATTTTTGACATCTTAAAAAGCTATATTTATTTTGGTTTTGCTTGCAGCTTTGAAGAATATAATTACAGAAACAGAATCTATGCAGACTTTGGTAAGACAAAAGTTGAAGCGTGGGTCGGCAGAGATTTAGCACGCTATATTCCCGGTGTTTACTGGAGAACATTAGTTTCGTATGAAGTGTTAAAAAGTCACAATACGGATCTTTCCTCTTTTCCGCAAGATT
>JBFLWK010000160.1 GCA_040757695.1 Elusimicrobiota bacterium | reverse complement strand
TCCTAATGCCGGATTTTATAAGAAAAAGTAAATATAATATATTTTGTGAAAGATTATTATTATAATAAGCGATACTTTTTGAATAGTCAACATTTGAGATTAAAGATGCTTCTTCGAGCAATGATGTAAGCCAAGTAGGGACAACTCTGCCTTGAAAGAGTGGCTTCCATCTTCTTCCACTAAAAAACAAAACTCCAGGAATATTATTTGGTACACTATGATAAAAAATAATATTACTCATTACATTATCATAGCCACGACGCCATTTTTTATTTATGGCTTTTGTCAAGTCACATAAATCGAGAATTGTCTGATATTGATTTCCCCAACGACGTGAAAGCCAATTTTTGCTATAAATATTTTCACTTTGAAAATGAATTTTAGAAGATACTGGATATTTACGTTTTCCATGATCAGAACCTGGGATTTTTTGTACTATAGCTTTCTCAGATTCAATAGTTCGAGCAATTGCAAAAATGTGAAAATTAATAAATCCATAGCTCCACCAGCTTTTGAAGCTTTTATTAGTCATCATGGAATTTATAAAATTTGATATTCTGTCTCCACTCCCTATAGAATCATCAATTAGGACAATGTTGTGAATTTTTTTGCTTTTTAAATCTGTCAAGGAAGCGTGATCAATAAATTTTTTAGCGTCCGAACGTACAATGTGTGATATTAATTGATAAACAAAATCCTCACTTCCAAGAGCTGTTCCAGGCCTGATAACAACATTGCCTTGGCAATCCCAAAGACAAACTTGACATTCACTCAATTTTCGGACAGCATAAATAGCATAAACATTATCTAATGGTAATGATTCTATAGACTTTATAAGCCAATTAGAATAATAGTCGCGAGTTACAAATTTCAAATGTAGTAGTAGCGATTTAGCTACAATTTGATTTTCAGGGCTAAACTGTGAAAGCCAAGCAAGTATCTCGGGAGATTTTTCAATGCTTTCCATGGTTAATTGTTTAAAATTATTAGGAAATATATATTCTCTATGAGCCTTTGTAATTATAATTTTTCTATTGAATATTGAATCAATAAATTTGATTCTATGAGATAATTTAGATTTATTGAATTTTTGCACAATATCTATCAAGTATTTATTAAAAATATTTAACAATTGGCGAAAAGTTTGTTGCATAGCGCCTCTCAATTGTATATAATGTTGGTTATGCAATAAAGCACTATATATAAACCTGTGTATGGAAAGATTTAGTGCAAATTCTTATCATTACAATTAAATAGTCTATTCTCCCATGCTGTCCTATTTTCTTCATCTGGTACAGCTAATAACAACAACTTGCGAGGTCTGGTAATTCCAACATATACGATTCTCAATTCTTCATTATCATAAGTAGTTAGATTTTCTTTTAGCATCGTTTTATAATATTTGCCTATCGCACCTTTCTGTTTTAAAATGACAAGGACTGCGTCGAATGTTTCTCCTTTAGCTGAATGAATTGTACCAATACGATAATTGTTATCCGAAAATTTCTCATTATTAAACCTGAATAGCGAATCTAAGCTAATCTCTCGACTCTTATTTTTAATTTTAAGTTCTATCTTAGGCTCTATATCACTGAAAACGCTATTAGCACCATCAACCCACTCTCCAATAGTACAGCTTGTATCAGGCAGCGAATTAATTAGGCCATATACAAATCTCCTGAATTCTGCAAATCCATTTAATTTAAATATATTAGTTAAATCTTGTTCAGAGCAATAAAGTGAGCCAGATCGTGCTTTTATAATTGTATTTTGTATTAATTTGAAACCATTACTGAATTGACCATTGTTGCAAAGAAATTTGCCTTTCGCAAAATATTTTGAATAAGGATCACCTTCTATCCATGGTAAATTGTTGTATTTAATTTCATTTGAATCTATAATAGCATTAAAAATATTTTTGCTTCTATAAATTACTGCCACTTTTTCTGGTGTCACATCAACATTATAGTCTGAGCATATATCCAAAAAATTAGTTAACAGTTCATTCATATTTTCATTATTATAAGTTTTGACTAAAGGAATAAATGGATATTCTTTTACATCTTCATTAATAGCTGTTGATGTTTCTTTCAATGTTGATAATCGGCAGGAACAATTGCAAATATTCTGTGAACTTCGCCTATTTTCATTAAGAATTATTGAATTATCTCTCCAGTCATCATATTTTTTTAAAAATAACTGAGGATTAGCACCGTTCCATTCAAAAATTGCTTGATCTGGATCACCTACTAACATGATGTTATCCAATCCATTATCAATTAATAAGTCAATAATCCTCATTTGAATTTCGGATGTGTCTTGAGCTTCATCAATTATAAACGAAGGAAATCTATATATGATTGCTTTAGCTATCTTTGGGTATTGTTCTAATACTTTCATTCCGAAATAATTAGCATCGTTTTGGCTTGCGTATCCTGCCTTTTGCAATCGGTTTTTTGCAGATTTTATCTGTTTATTTTTTTCCCAATCCTTTGGCATTATTTTCTTATCAATTGGAAAGAGTTCGCCGCTAATATCGTAAGTTAGATTTGAAAAAAAACTATCTGAGTAGCATCTTCCTGACCAAGGGCCATGCGGTTCGCCGACTAATACCGGCCGCTTATTACATCCCATAACCA
>JBFLWK010000159.1 GCA_040757695.1 Elusimicrobiota bacterium | reverse complement strand
AAACCGCAAAAAGAAAGAAAAAAGTATGATTGGTAAGTTAAGAGATTGTTCTGATGATGAAATAAAAGTTTTAAGGGTATTTTTAGAACGATGGCTGTATAAAAACCCTTCTGCTGTTTTGGAATTATTAGGAAATAAGATTATTAGAGATAAAAATCACATAATAGATTTAATGCTTGAGTTAATGGATAAGGATTTTTTAATGTTAAAAATAAATGACTCAGAAAAAGATGCGACTTGTTGGTCTCTTTTAATTCGTGATATTGCTACAGGACAATGGGTAGAAACAGGATTTGAAGTTGAGGGCGAAAGTTAAGGAGCAGAAATGGCGAATCCACAGGCAGAACACGGGCATATTGACATCGCAAATGAAATTGCGGAACAACTGGCGTTAATAGTTGTCAGTCCAGCGGAATGGAGTATACTCTGGGTCATCTGGCGTAAAACATGGGGGTGGGTAGACGGGCATACGAATAAGAAAAAAAAGTTTGACTATATTAGTCTGTCCCAATTTATGGATATGACTGGTTTAACTCGCAGTCAGGTATGCAAAGCGTTAAAGAAATTATTACTTAAAAATATCATTATCAAACATGGGAATAAATATGGTTTTCAGAAAGATTACGAAAAGTGGGTAGTATCAAAACGGACACCAGCAGTGTCAAAATTGACAACAGGTAGTGTCGAAATTGACAATCAGGTAGTGTCAAAATTGACAACAGGTAGTGTCAAAATTGACACATACAAAAGAAATATATACAAAAGAAACTGTACAAAAGAAACTATACAAAAGAATGTTCGCACTAAAAGTGCGAACGAGGGCTCTTTTGATTTTAATACTTACCTTGATTCATTATTAACAAGCAGTAGAAGAGACTTGCAGATAATCGGGCTCTACTGGCAATATAAGGATTTTAAGTTCTATAATCCCAAGCAGGCGTCTGCGGCACTTAAACGGGAATTAAGACCTGCTAAACCGATAGAAGGATATAGTGATGAACGGCTAAAGGAAGTGATGTGCTGGCTGAATGAGCATACGACTTTTAAGTGGACACTTGAAACGGTTCATAAATATATAGACGAGGACTTATCAAAAATATCAGAACACTATAATTTCAAAACCAGAGAAAACCCTGATAAAACATCACCGGAACCGTACTACGAAGATTTAACAGCGGAACTTGAAAAAAATCGGGCAAGATTAAGAATGCTTAAAAAGGAGCGCGAAGAAGATGAACAGCGAAACAAAACAAATTGAACAAGCGGTTATTGGGTGTTTGATACTGGACTGTAAACTTATGGAAAAGGCACAGTATATACTATCAACTTGTGATTTTCATTACAATCAAACACGGGCACTGTATTCGTATATTTTAGAATTAAATAAAAGTGGCGGTTTTGATGAAACAATTCTGAAAAGTGCCCGAACTGATGCTGAACTATGGAACTCAATTACAGAATGTATAGAGGCAGTTAAAACCACTGTTGATATATTTGATGACTATGTTCGAATGTTAAAAAAGGCGGTTAAAGTCAGAAAATTGAAAGTTAAGATTCAAGAACTCCACCAACAAATACAGGATATCAGACCAATTGATAGTAGCGTTAATGATTTTATTCAGCAAGCGATAAAGGACTTGACCGATATAATTTGTGATTCAAATACTACTAATGACTTCAACTTAAAAGAAGAACTGGATAAAGTTGTGGACTATTTATATGAACAAAAAGAAGGTTCAACTGAACTGGCGACAGGTTTTGTAGATATAGATGAGTTAATAGGCGGTATATTCAGGCAGGAATTATTTGTTGTTGGCGCACCACCCGGGCATGGCAAGACCTCTTTTTTGTTATCATTAGCGTATAACTTGATAATGCGGAATAAGAAAGTGTTGTTCGTCTCACTTGAGATGTATAAGCGAGAGTTATTTTTACGGCTTCTTTCAATGAAAACAAAGGTGCCACATAAATACCTCAGGCTTCCAAAATTTCTTTCTAAACAGGACTACAGTAAAATTTTATCGCAAGTCGGTATGTTATGGGAAAAACCACTAATTGTGCTGGATGGCGATTATTTCATTAACGATATTGCAGTTGCCGCTCAAAAATACAAGCCGGATGTGCTGATGGTTGATTTTATACAGCATATTAAATTCACAGATAAAGAATTAGAAAGATTTGCCCTGTCGTTGTCTTTTACAGCACGGGAACTAAAAATGATTGCGAAAAAAAATAATATAGCGGTTGTGGTTGCTTCACAATTGAACCGAGAAATATACAAAAGACCGAACAGAATCCCGCAATCATCCGACTTAAAATCATCTGGCGGGATAGAAGAGAATGCTGATACTGTTGGGATGCTGTTCTGGAAATGGCAACACTATCCTGACAAAAATCCAGACACGAAATTACCATGGCTTGAAGAGGAAAAAAAAGTGTTGAATTTTATCATTACTAAAAACAGACATGGCGTTACAGGCGGAATCAAATTATTTTTTGATTATACCTGTACACAAATAGAAAATCTACAAAAATTTGGAGTAGCGAAATGAGTGTGCCAAGAAAGTTCCTTGAATTCTTGTCGGTGGAAGTCCGAACTGGATAAAGGGTAGCGACCAGTCCAACACCAAATCCCACAGTTAATAAGGCAACGAACTAACTGATGCTGGGAT
>JBFLWK010000158.1 GCA_040757695.1 Elusimicrobiota bacterium | reverse complement strand
CCCGAATATAAAATTTATTTTTTGTATGCCTTTTGGCATTTGTCATAAGTGTATCATTTTTATACGGTTGTGTCAAGAGCATTTTATTATCGGTAAAATATAAATTTATAGCCGTTTCTCAGGTCGATAGAGCCTGTCCCCAAAAGTCGTAATCGGGGAACACTCGGGAATGACATATAGGAACGGAATGACAGCGAAATGAGATTGTTTCGCGGAGTTTAGCCGGCACTGCGATGCGGGGCTCACAATGACAACGTGTACGGAACTCCTCGTAATGACAACAAAATGGTTGGTTTATATCAGCCATTTTTTTTATTGCTTTTTAGTAAGAAGTTTTGTAAAATTAGTAATTGCGAAAAGGGGTGGTAAAGATGAAAAATATTGAACGCCGAAAATTCAAACGATTCCCGGTCCTATACCGATTAGCAAAACCTGTTCTGTTGCGGTTGGATGGTGAAAAAACAGGAAAAACGGAAGAAGTAATACCGGCAATTATGTCAGACCTGTCAGCTGGCGGAATGGCGATTCTGACATTTTTACCATTGGCTATCTCACCGCTTGGTAAAACATTAATTATCACTTTTGATTTAACAGTGATACAGGGTAATCATGTCAAAGGCAGGGTTGTAAGATGTGAGAATAAAGACGGTTTATATATACTCGGGATTGAGTTCCTGAACCTGCCGGATGATATTTTTGATAAGATAAACCTGATGGCGGATGATTTTGACTCTTGTGAAACAAGAATCCTTTTAGGCGAGAAACCTATCTGCCGGAAAGGCTGCAGGTATTCTGAACACTGTCAGCGACGGGTGAAAGGACATTATGAGTAAGATAAAAATTTTGCCATCAGAACTCGTGAACAAAATCGCAGCAGGTGAAGTAATAGAACGACCTGCATCAGTCGTGAAAGAATTGATAGAGAATGCTATTGATGCAGGTGCAACCTCTATTACTGCAAAAATTGAGGCAAGCGGGAAAAAATTGATAGCCGTTTCCGATAACGGCTGTGGAATGTCAGAATCAGATACAAAAATGTCTGTTGAACGACATTCTACCAGCAAAATCTCGGATATTACCGATTTGGAAAAAATTGCTACATTCGGTTTCCGCGGTGAAGCACTGCCATCTATCGCATCCGTCTCTGAAATGCGAATAATCACCAAAGAAAAGGAAGAGGGAAAAACCACTCCTAACGGTACCGACTTAAAAACCGTTTACGGCAGGACAGCAGAAATAAAACAAACCGGTTGTCCCGTCGGCACAACTGTAGAAGTAAAAAACCTGTTTCAGAACCTGCCTGCCCGACTGAAATTTCTGAAATCGGATACCACTGAACGAAATAAAATTATCTCTGTAATTACTGAATACGCTATTGGGAATTATTATATCGGCTGGCGGCTAATTTCAGACGACCGCGAATTATTTCTCTATCCGCCCGCAGATACGCTCAAGACACGAATCGCACAGGTTTTTGGGACTGAATTCTTAAATGCACTTATTGAACTATACCAAAAACATCCACAAATAAATGTTCACGGATATATCAGCAAACCTGAACTAACTTTTCTATCACGCGACCGAATATTCATTTTTATCAATAACCGACCTGTAAGTTCAAGAATGATTGTTAATGCAATCCGAAACGGCTACTCTACATTTTTAGGTCTGAAAGAAAGCCCGGCAGTTTTTTTGTTTTTAGAACTGTCACCAGAAATGGTGGATGTCAATGTTCATCCAACAAAACGGGAAGTCCGATTCAAAGACGAAAGCGCTATTTTTGGGTTCATACTACAAACAGTCCAACTAACACTTGCAACCGAGCAACGAGTCCCAGAAATTAAACCAACAGAAAAAACTATACCAGACTTCAGTCAGCAAATAACCAAGCCCAGTGAAGTAGAACATAAATTCACACCCGACTTTAGTCGGTCAGAAACTATAGCCACAACCACTTCCACCTTTCCTGAAAAAATAATATCATCTACCGCAAATTTTATCGGTAGATTTGCTGAATTATATATTGTTGCAGAGTATAAAGGCGATATTTTAATCATTGACCAGCACGCTGCACAGGAACGGGTACTATACGAAAAATTTAAACAAACTGCTGATACCAATAAGTTAGAAAAACAGATACTATTATTCCCGGTTAATTTAGAACTATCGCCAAAAGAGTTTGATATACTGTCTCAACTTAAAGACAATTTAGAACAACTCGGGTTTGAAATTCAAGAATTTGGCAAAAACAGTTTTATCGTAAAATCTGTCCCTACAATACTCAGCGAAATACCAGTACTAGATATGGTGAATGAAATCATCCAGCAGAAAAAAGTTGGCAAATTGTCCGACGAGCTCAACGATACTATTATAAAAATCGCCTGTAAAAGTGCCGTGAAATCAGGTGATAAACTTTCTCAGCCAGAAGCAACAAAACTGGTAGACGAACTTTTAGGCTGCGCTAACCCCTACAACTGCCCGCACGGTAGACCTACAATAGTCAAACTCACCAAAGCCGAACTTGACCGAAAATTTCTAAGAAAATGAAAAGCTCAAGATTTGCCATAAGGGATAGGTAAGGTCGGTAAAAGCGAAAATTTTTTTGCAGGGCTTGACACCCTATTATTTTTTTGCTAAAATAGTATTAGTAATATAAATATATTACTAATATACAAT
>JBFLWK010000157.1 GCA_040757695.1 Elusimicrobiota bacterium | reverse complement strand
TTCAAAATTCAAAGAGCGATTTTAAAGGTCAAACCTTTAATTTGAGTGAATTTGCAAATATATTTTATAGTGGCTCCGACGAGCTATCTCAAAAAAATAGTGTTTATAGCCGTTTTTCAGGTCGATACTCTGCGGTATCTGCGGTTACAAGGATGAAGGAGGCGCGTAAATAAGAAAGTGCGGGGTAAAGATAAAAAATGGGGAGGGAGGAAACAAATGGATGATGAAAAAGAAACTATGGAATACTCATTAGAAGATGTGAGAAGAGAAGACATAAGAACACTGCTCTCATATATTGAAATAGTGAACAATCTTCTGAAAACTGTTATCCCTGTATTGGGTAACGAAATGTGCAAAAATCTTTTAAATAAAACCATTTTGCATCACCCGGTCTTAAAGGATTCTGAAATAACAGGCAGTGATTTATTGAACTGCCAAAAAATAATTCCTTCTATTAGACGAATGGACGAATTTGAAGGACTATCTTTAATTACAGGAGCTTTTAACAGTTTCATTTCAGAGATTCTGGACACATATGGTACAATGTCATCACCGGAGCTTGCTGTGAATGCAATTATAGTTGCTGCATCTACATCACTTAGAGAAAAGTTAGAAGCAGTTGAAAAATCAAGGGATGAATTAAATGCTGCCAATCAGCAATTAAGGGCAAGCCAACAGCAATTAAAAGCTGCTAACCAGCAGTTAAAAGCAAAAGAGCAGGCTTTAAGGAGCAAGATGAGAGAGCTTGAGAGATTTAATAAACTTATGACAGGTAGGGAATTAAAGATGATTGAGCTGAAAAAAGAGATAAACTCACTGCTTGAAAAATTAGGTCAGCCGCCGAAATACTGAACCAGAAATGAAAGTTGCCGATGCTGAAGTATCTGCCCTTGGTAGTGCGGAATTAATTCCGCACTACTACTTTGATTAACTGTTTTGGTGTTGTGCACTTTGTAGTGCGAGGTTTTAACCTCGCCCCCACACCAAAGATTTTGGTGTGGGGGCTCGCACTACATCGGAATTTCAATAATTGTCCTCAACAAGTTGACCCGCCTCTGGCGGGCAGGAGATACTGGAGTCCCGAACTTGTTCGGGCTATCTTGAAAAAACTCTGCGGGTTCTGCGGTTACTCTGCGGACTCTGCGCTTGCAAAGAAGTATGAGGTGCCTGATAAGATAAAGACAGATAAAAAAATGAATCTCTTATCTTTAGCATACTTTACAGCATTTTTGATTTATATCGGACTGATAATTTTTGGTTTATCAAAAGACCCAAAATCAAAACTAAACAGAGTATTTGCATTGTTTATTTTTACATTTGCAATATGGTCTTTTTCTTCTGCATTTGTGAATAGTGCAACTTCAAAAAATAATGCTATATTATGGAATAATATATCCTCTTTTGGCTGGTTGAGTTTTGCCAGTTTTGCGCTTTGGTTTTCACTTGTCTTTACCAAGAAGGAAAAAGTATTAAAAAAATGGTATTTTTATCCTGTAATATTTTTTATCCCCATATTTTTTATTTACAAACAATGGACAGGATCGCTTATTACAGATTATATAAAAACTTCATATGGATGGACAACTGTATGGGGAAAAACAATCTGGCCATTTCTGTTTTATGTTTAGTATCTTTCATTTTTGATAACATTTCTTTATTTATGTTTTGACTTTAAGAAAAAGACAAAAAATTTATATGAAAAAAAACAAGCCAAGATTATTTTTACTACAGCTTTGATTGGTCTTATTTTAGGTTCAATAAGTGATGTTTTACTTCCAGAATTTGAAATCTTTTACATACCCCCAATAGCAACTATATTAGTTCTGATATTTGCAGGAGGAATTGCTTATGCCATAACAAAATACAAATTTTTAACTATAACTCCAGCTCTAGCTACAGAGGATATTCTATCCACTATGTTAGATTCCTTATTCATTGTGGATAAGGAAGGAAAAATGATTGAAGTAAATCAGGAAACCTTGAATTTACTTGGATACAAAAAACAAGATTTACTTGGAAAGCCAGCTGGCATGCTTTTTGCAGAAGAATTGCTTTTTAAAGGAACAAAATGGGAAAAGTTATTAAAGGAAGGTTGGGTTCGTGATTATGAAATGGACTACAAAACAAAAACCGGTGAAAAAATTCCAGTAAGTTTTTCCGGCTCTGTGATGAAGGATAAACAAGGAGAAATTTCTGGCATTGTTGGCATTGCAAGGGATATGAGGGAAATAAACCGTCTTATGCAGAAAGAAAAAGAGCTTGCAGAGGCTGAGAAGAGAAGGGCAGAGGGATTGGATGCTTTAAATCAGCAGTTAAATGCTGCCTATCAGCAGTTAGCAGCAAAGGATCAGGCTTTAAGGAGCAAGATTGGTGAATTAGAGATATTTAATAAACTTATGATAGGCAGGGAATTAAAGATGATTGAACTGAAAAAAGAGATAAACTCTTTACTTCAAGAGATGGGAAAACCAAAAAAATATGCAACCGCAGAGAACGCAGAGAAGAACAGATAGCGCAGAAAAAACTCCGCGGGTTCTGCGGATAGAGACTGTATCGCAATCCCCAATTTCCCTGGTAGCCGCAACCTTTAGGTTGCGTTTTGTGACGATAGCATTACGCAGGCTAAAGCCTGCGACTACCAAAAATGGGGGTTACGACACAGCCTCGACCTGAAAAACGGCTATAAACACTATTTTTT
>JBFLWK010000156.1 GCA_040757695.1 Elusimicrobiota bacterium | reverse complement strand
TTATTTTTCAAAATTCAAAGAGCGATTTTAAAGGTCAAACCTTTAATTTGAGTGAATTTGCAAATATATTTTATAGTGGCTCCGACGAGCTATCTCAAAAAAATAGTGTTTATAGCCGTTTTTCAGGACGATACATCGCGGTATTAAGCGGAATAATTACTATATCGTCTTGGTCTCGCCAGCCGGTAGAACCTTTCGTCGGCAAAAGACCAATAACCTGAAAATCAATTTTTTTTATTTTGACAAATTCACCGATAGGATTTTTATCACCGAAAATTTCTTTTACAACCGTCTGCCCGATAACCGCGACTTTCGCTCTGGAAACAGTTTCATTTCTTGTAAAAAATCTGCCTTTTACCGGGACAGAATTTCTCATAACCGGATAATCTTCCATTGTTCCTTGAATCTGAGTATTCCAGTTTTTGCCGCCGTACACTACCTGTCCGCGACCAATTACATTCGCAGCAACTTTCTCAATGCCCGGAATTTTTGCTTTGATTTCGTCAATATCTTGCACGGTAAATCTGGTAACAGAGCCGGCTTCCAGAGAAACACCGCCGACTCGTCGTGCAGACGACCTGACCATAAGAAGATTTGAGCCCAGTGCCGAAATTCTTTTTTTTACATCCTCTTTTGCACCGGTGCCGAGTGCAAGCATCGCTATGACACTTGTCACTCCGATTAAAACTCCGAGAATTGACAAAACAGAACGGGTTTTGTTTGACAAAAGCGACCGAACCGCTTGAAAAAAATAACTGCCGATACTCTTAAGTTTGAAAACCGGATGCAAAAAATGGTTTTCGGATATAAGGGAACGACTTTCGCGACGAGTTTTTAATTTTTGTGCAACAAATTTATCCGAAATAATTCTGCCATCCTGTAAAGTGATAATTCTGCTTGCAGCAGACGCCAAATCCGGTTCGTGTGTCACCATAACTATGGTGATACCGGCATTATTCAATTCTTTAAGAATTTCTATTATTTCTGCTGCAGATTTTGTGTCCAGATTTCCAGTCGGCTCGTCGGCAAAAATAAGTAACGGATTATTTATTAATGCCCTTGCAATTGCTACTCGCTGCCGCTGCTCGCCTGAAAACTCGTTAGGTTTGTGTTTTTCTCTGTCAGTAAGTCCAACTTTTTTTAACAGTCCAATCGCATCCGCAGATTTTTGCTCGGCAGAGTAAATCAACGGCAATTCCACATTTTCTTTTGCGGATGTGCGTGGTAAAAGATTAAACTGCTGAAAAACAAACCCTAAAAATTTATTCCGTAGTGTCGCCAATTCATCATCTGAAAACTTTGATATTTCTCTGCCTTCAAGTTTGTAATTACCTGAAGTCGGTTTATCCAAAAGCCCGAGAATATGCAGAAGCGTGGACTTTCCGCTACTGGAAGCACCCATTATGGAAACGAATTCGCCTTCTTCTATATCAAGAGATACATCATTGAGTGCAGGAACATCAAACTCACCCAGATGATATGTTTTGTAAATGTTTTTTATTTCAATAATCATTTTAAAACTTCATAACCACAGAGCCCACAGAGACACATTTTAATCTATCGGGTGAACTTTAAAACCCTTGAAGAATCTCTGTGTTCTCTATCTTAAAATCAGTGTCCTCTGTGGTTTATATCATTTTATCAACGACCGCCACCTATTCCGGGAATACCGCCGAATCTTGCTTGTGATGCTTTGTCTCTTTTAGAAATTTTTGATGTGCTCAAAATTATATCTTCTTCGTCAATTCCATCGGTGATTTCCGTTTTTTTGCCGTCGCTAATGCCAACGCCGATTTCTTTTAACCTGCTTTTACCGTTTTTTGTTTTGATACTGACAAATTTTTTATCGCCCTTCTCAATTATTACATCCGACGGAAGAAGCAGAACATCCTCTCTTTTGTCGGCGGTTACTTCTATGGTAGCCGTCATACCAGAACGAAAATCAGATGGCGGATTTAACGGCTTGATTTTAACCTCATAGACCGTGACATTATTTACAACTGTAGATTCATATGCAATATGCTCCACTGTGCCGGAAAAGTATTTATCCGGATAAGCGTCCAGAAATATTTTTACAACCTGTCCCAATTTTATATATCGCAGGTCTGTTTCGTCTACAACCGCTTCAACTATCAGTTTATCAGCCATCACCAGAATTATATCATTCACCGATACGCTCTGCCCTGGCTCTTTGTTTCTTGCAATAATAAAACCGTCAAGCGGCGAGATTATCGGCGTCGGTTTATACGCATCCGACCACTTTTGGAATTCTGCATCGCCTTTTTCACGGGCAACATCCAAAAGCGCCGCACGGTCGGTAGAACTCATCCACACAAGCACCTCGCCTTTTTTGACTTTCTGGCCTTCTACAACAAGTATATCTTCAAGCCGACCTGAAACCTGCGGCTTTATTTCAAGCCGATTTCTAGGGCTAACCGTGCCTGTTTCACGAAACTCAATCGCGATAGAACCTCTCGTCGGCTGAATTTCAGCCATCTGACCGGTTTTTTTCTTTTTCTTGAATAAAAACAGCCCACCAATGAGCAAAACCAAAACAACAACCGAAATAATTATTTTCTGTTGAGTAGACATCTTTATAACCTCCTTGTGGTGACAGCCCTATCGGGCTGTCGTGCCCCTCGCAGAACCGTGCTTGCAGATTGCCCACACACGGCTCTTCAATAACACTTCCTCATAAAGCACAT
>JBFLWK010000155.1 GCA_040757695.1 Elusimicrobiota bacterium | reverse complement strand
AATTACAGGTGGTATCTTTTTACTTTGCAACCTACCCAACCAACACCTGAAACTTGCATTTATATGCTTTCAGGTGGTATCCTTTTACTCTGCAACCCCGGTATCATTTTACATTGCAATTGACACCTACGGTCTGTATAAGCATCTTTCTTATTTTTTTGGCAGTTCTTGGTGATATTACACGCTGTATTTCTTTCCTTTCAGATATGGTAATAGAACTTTCAGTGACATCAATATATCTCGGCTGTAAAAGTATGCCATCATTCGCAATTGCAACTATTTCACCAGTTTGGGGATTTTCAACAATAACAAAACCGCTTTTTGCTTTGCTATTCTCAATTGCTTTTGAGAGTTCGGTAGTAACTATATTCTGCAATCCCTTTTTCTCAAAGTGTATTCTTTTGCCTTGTGAATGTTTTTGGTATGTTTGATACACAGCAAAATACATGACTACAATTATTATAAAGCCAACGACCAATTTAATTTTTTTCAATTTCATTATTTGTTCATTATGTATTTAGGGTCGCGGGCACTGGAGATAGCGGTATCGTAGGTAATCATCCCTTTTTTATACAAATCTTTTAGCGCTGAATCCAGTGTTTGCATTTCTGCTTCTTTACCGGATTGTATGATACTGTAAAGCATCTGGATTTTGTTTTCTCGTATAGTGTTTCTTACAGCATCAGTTGCAATCATAATCTCACAGGCAAGCACACGATTTTTTTTATCTACTGATGGAAGGAGTCGCTGTGCGATTACACCTTGCAAACAATTCGCAAGTTGAAACAGAACTTGAGAGTGTTCGTGTGGTGGGAATGCATTCACTATTCTATCTATTGTCTGTGTAGCGTCGGCTGTATGAAGCGTTCCTATAACAAGATGGCCTGTTTCTGCAGCTGTTAGTGCGGTTGATATTGTTTCTAAATCCCGCATTTCGCCGATACAGATTATGTCAGGGTCAAGTCGTAAAATATGTAACAGTGCAGTACCAAATGATTTTGCATCCCTACCGACTTCCTGCTGGATAATGATACTTCTGTTGTGTGTAAAAAGATATTCCACAGGGTCTTCAACTGTTATTATTTTACATCTTTTTTCACGGTTAATTAAATCAATCATTGAATAAAGTGTTGTTGTTTTACCCTCGCCAGTAGCACCTGTTACAAGAACTAACCCGTTAGGTTTTCTCGTTAATTCCTCAACAATTTTCGGAAGCCCGAGTTCTTCCAATTTTTTTATTTCTAAAGCCCGCAACCGTATCGCTGACTCAATTTGTCCTAAGTGGTAATACACGCTCACCCTGATATGTGCTAAATCTTCAATCAATGTTGAGAATGAAATTTTCCAGTCACGCTCAAATACTTTCTGCTGCTCTTCTGTAAGCAGTGGATAAATTAGTTCCTTTGTTTTTTCCGGTTTGATGACATCTTCATCCATAATTATTATCTCACCAGCGACACGCATTGAAGGCGGAAGGCCGCTGACAATGTGTAAATCAGACGCATTTTTCTCTAATGCTTTCTTAATCAAATCGTTAATTTTCATAAGCACCTCTTAATAATATGTTCTACGGTACACCCAAGCAGGTACTTTTAATAAAGACGGGAAAAATGCTGTATATACCAGCACAAGAAAAATCGTTATCAAAAAAGATATTTTTATTGACTGCCAAGTTCTTGGTAACGGCTGGTTTAATTTCCTTAAAGCATTCGTATATGCATTAAAGACGACAGAACTGTGATACGAGATAAGAACTGTCAACACAATTGCTACAAGCCAGGGATTTGTGAATACAAATCTGATATAAAAAAGAATAACGAAAATTGCAAAATAAATAATAGAACGTAGAAAATTTCCCAGAACATAAAAATGACCGAGACCTGGAATTATGGATAAAACTGCTGCAAGGAATGGTTTAGGGAATGGTGTTGTTATTGGGATTGTTTTCTGAACTATTTTCAGCCATTTTTTGAGGATATAAAATTTTTCTTGTGAATATTTTACTTTTGCTCTCGGCGGATAAAACTCCATAAATTATTCCATACCTTGTTTTTTTCTTAGCCATAATGCAAAAACTGGGTCAGTCACTTCCCATATGGAATCTGTCCTTTTTATGTAATCCAGCGAAATAAGTTTTCTTATTGCTGCCTGCACCCCACCTATAGAACCCAAATGATGTCTGAGTAAGTAATCTGTTGTAAAAGGTGTTTTTGTTGACTCTTTTGCAAGTGCAATCAGAAAAGAAATTTGACCTGGACGGAGATTTTGAAGCATCATTTCAAATAATGGCGTTTCTTCGGATAGCATCTGTGTAACACCTTGATGAAAATTTATTTCACTTACATTGTTTTTTGTTATATCAAAAATATAGTAAGCTAATTTTTGTATGTAATATGGACATCCTTCTGTTAGACCATAAATTCTCTCAGCAATATTTTCAGGACAATTTTTACCATTTTTTCTGAATAAGTATATTAAAAACTTTATTGTTTCAGCAAGAGGTAAAGAAAGTAGTTCATAATTTATTGCGCTTTTGTAGAATGGTCGTTTTTTATCATTAAAAATATCTGAAAGAATTCTACTGTCAAGTGCAACCTAAAAGTATACCACTGTTGCAACTTAAAAGTATACCACCCTGTCATTAGTCTTTGTCCTCTTTAAGCAATTCTTTTTTCCTGTCTTTCAACCTGTACGACTCGCCTTTT
>JBFLWK010000154.1 GCA_040757695.1 Elusimicrobiota bacterium | reverse complement strand
GTGCTTTATGAGGAAGTGTTATTGAAGAGCCGTGTGTGGGCAATCTGCAAGCACGGTTCTGCGAGGGGCACGACAGCCCGATAGGGCTGTCACCACAAGGAGGTTATAAAGATGTCTACTCAACAAGCAATTGAAGTGAAAAATCTATTCTACAAATATCCGGACGGAATTGTGGCTATCGATGATTTAAGTTTTTCAATTGAAGAAAATGAAACGGTTGGAATAATAGGTCCGAATGGTGCAGGAAAAACAACTTTGCTTTTATGTATATGTGGAATTATCAATTTCAAAGGTGAGGTTAAAATATTTGGCAATAAAATGTCAAAAGATAATGCCTGTGAATTAAGGAAAAAAATTGGGTTTGTTTTTCAAAATCCAGATGACCAATTATTTATGCCGACCGTTTTTGATGATATTGCTTTTGGTCCACTGCAGTTTGATGAATCAAAAGAAGAAGTCCAAAAAATTGTTAAAGAATCATTAGAAGCAGTATCCCTTGAAGGTTTTGAAAAAAGAGTATCCCATCATTTAAGTTTAGGGGAGAAAAAAAGGGTTACCTTAGCAACAGCACTGGCATTAAAACCAGAAATACTCATACTTGATGAACCAATGGGCAACCTTGACCCTGCTACAAAAAGAGAATTCATAGAACTTTTGAAACATTTCGATTGTACAAAAGTCATTGCTGGACACGATTTAGAAATGATAAAAGAAATTTCGGATAGAATAGTTTTGATAAATAAAGGCAAAAAAATTATAGAAGGCACTCCTAAAGAACTTTTTGATAACAAACAACTTCTGTTTGAAAATCGCCTCCTATAATTGACAATGTTAAAATGTCCACCCTCTATTGGGTTTAAAGATGGAAAATAAATGTAGTTCAAGTTGGACTTCTTAAGATGAGTAGCGATACTCAAATTCTTATTGTGGACATATGGTTTAATAAGACAAAAAAAATCTGGAAGAAAACCCTCAGGTAGCTCTGGCTATTTCTGACATGCAAAAGTTAGGATTCTATCAACTTAAAGGTAAAGCAAAAATTATTACCGAAGGGACCATTATATGAAAAGGCATTTGAAATTATGAAAGAAAAAGACGAAATTCGTAAAAGAAGACTTGAAAAAATGGAACTGCAGATGCAAAACGAAGAATTTAAGAAAAGAATGCAAAAAATAATGGAACTTCATACCAAAGTTCATAGGCCTAAGGCAGTCGTTTTAATGGAAGTAGAAGAAATTTATTCAACTGTGCCGGGTGAAAAATACGAAGAGTGAACCTTACTAACTACAAATCTGATATGATTTCATATGAAAAAATTTCGTTGTAGATTTCATCCTTGTCGGATAGGTTCTATTGATGTTTGATTTATATTAGATACAAAAGGAATCATTTCTTAGACTTATTCCCAAGGCATGTTATACCAACTAACAAATTCCTGAACAGCAGCTTCTGCAATACTGTATACTTCTCCTTTTACACTTTTTCGTTTCGGGTTTATACGTGCATCTGCAAACAATTTATCCACAATTGGTAAAAGCAAATTTATACATTCATCATAATCAGTTTCCTGTGCAATTTGTAGTGAATACGCAATCGATCTTTCTTCGAGCGCATCGCCATATTTTCCATATGCAACTTCTGATGCATATCTGAGCATAGATGCAATAATAGGTGCTAAACGATGTGTTCGTCCATCGGGAACTAACTTAGATAACATATCAATCCAAACTGAATAAACTTTACTACCGACAATTTCTTTTAGACTATTTTGGCTTCTCTCAGTCATGAATTTAACCATTCAATTTCCCTGTTGCCATTTTTTTGCCAGGACAGGGAATTCTTTGATTGTGCACTTTTCACAAAAATATTCTCTACCATTTGTAGAGTAGCCGCCATCACTCAAAATAATCAAAGCACCGCATTTAGAACACTTAATCACAAATCCAGTTGCCACAGCATTCTGTCTTGATTAGATTTCTTGTCTTACCACATAAACCACAGCGACGTTGATTTGTCGTCAATTTGTTTTTTTTGAGAAACTTTACGGTTTTACTCTGTTTCTTACTCATTAATCTCCTACCCAAAATGGTCTTATTTATTTGATTATCAATTCAACAATTAGTAATGGTTCTTTTCTTATTTCAAAATCAAATATTCGATTAGGTCCTACCGGTCCTCCCGGATGCGGTCCGCTGGAGGATGGCCCGAATTCCACTCCTCTTTGTGGCTTTAGTCCTGCTGGTGGTTCACTTTCATGTCGGCCAGGTATTATTTGTGCATTAGTGTTAAACATAAATTCTATTCTCGTAGATAAATTAGATATTTCAATAGAGACATTTTTGTCAATATAAAACCTATCATTAAATAATTTGTTTAACAGTTCAATTTCTTTTTTGTATGCAATCAGGAAAATTTTGTCAGTTGCCCATTGACTTAAATCTTTAATCAACTGGTTTTTAAACTCATACCCAAATGAGTTATAAAGTTTTGATACATTTTCATTTCTAACAGGTTTCATTGGTCTTTCGTCACATATCGTATTTGCTTTTGAGAGTATTGAAATATCAATAAGTTTCCATTTGTTATACACATCGACCTGAAAAACGGCTATAAACACTGTTTTTTTGATACGGCTCGTCGGAACCACTATAAAATATATTTGCAAATTCATTCAAATCAAAGGTTTGACCTTTGAAATTGCTCTTTGAATTTTGAAA
>JBFLWK010000153.1 GCA_040757695.1 Elusimicrobiota bacterium | reverse complement strand
GGAAACGGAGACCTTGACTATTGCCCCACTTTTGAATTTTTGTTAACATACCAACCTCCCTTTTTGTATATACAAGTATATACTGTATTGTTGTAAATGTCAAGACATTTGTTTTTTCTGCATATTGGTCTAACGATAGAGCTCAGCCGCCGAGCGTAAGCGAGGTCGGCTGCAGCGATTGGTTAGGTGGCTTTTCATTTTTTATTCAATAAATTTTGATCCTGCTAAACCAACCCCTACTCCGAGAATCGCAGAAAAAATAAACATCGGAATTATGGCTTTTGGATCTTGCGGATATACAATTATCATAATGGGGATTGCTGTTAATTCTGCTATTACTAATCCTTTTAGCCAAGGTTGAATATCCCAGTTTACATATGGAATAATCAATCCCAGCACAATCCAATGAATAAAGGCTGAAATACAGGCAAATTTATCCAGTTTTTGAATTAGCATTGGCACAACATCTATTATCCCAGCAGTAACCCCGATAATTAATGCTATGATAATATTATTCATAATTTACCCCTTATTTTGTTTTTCTACACCTAACGATTGAGCTCACCTGTCCGCCTTAGGCGGGTCAGGTGCAGCGATTGGTTAGACAAATAATTTTGCCCTCCAATTTGTTATAGTCCTAATCTCTGTTTGAGCACTAACTACTATTATTTCAATTCTGTCTTTATTCCACCTACCAACCCTGCAATAATGTTGTATATGACTGCTCCTATGCCAAAGAGTATTCCACCAATAATTCCTGCTATTGTTCCTATAATCATTCCTGCTAATAATGCTGGAACAACACCTATTTTAGCAATTTTAGCAGGTGGGAAATCTTGATTCTCCATTACTTTCTTACAACAAGAGTCTTCACCAGCGATTTTTTTCATTTCATTCATTTTCGCAGACATTTTGGGTGCCACTATAGTTCCTATGAAGCCTCCAGCAAGCAGTCCAAAGACAATCCCTATTATAACACAAGTTATTGTGCCTACTTTAAGCGCAGAGACAGCATTCAGTCTACTGATTTCATATTCCATTTTCTCCATTTTGTTCCCTCCTTATCCTAACCTGGCGAAGCCAGAACCAAAAATTTTGAGTTAATAAATCTTTTTTTAAAATAATTTCCTATCAGTTTACCAAAGTTTTATATATACATTGTAATTTTTATCATTACCATTAAAATTTTTGTGAGGTTTTTAAATTATGGAACTTTTAACAGAACGTTATTCGGCCAAAATAAAAGGCGTACTTTCCTGCTATGATCGGATAGTTATTAATGGTACGATCCCCGAGTTCAACTATGAAGAAGCAATCACAGGATTTTTTAATCATAACAAAATTCCTCTTTTTGATTACCCTAGGATCGCAATGGTCTGGCGGGATATTATCCGTGAGAATGCCGAAAAAATAGCCCAGGAAAATGGTATTGAGATTGAGTTTCTGCGTAAAGCTGACACCCGCAAGGAAGATTTAGTTCAGAAGGTAATTAAAAAGCGTAGTGCTCAGCCGGGTTTAGTCCACATTCTCTCTGCCATGGAATCCTGTACAGCCTATAGACCTTGGCATGATAAGCGGTGCAATAGAAACTATCTTCGACGAACATCAGGAAAATGTCTACATTTCTATTTCTATTTTATTGATGAGACCCTTGGACTTTGCTATGTACGGGTTCCCACCTGGTCACCTTTCCGGCTCCAAATATATTTCAATGGACATAATTGGTTGGCCAGTCAGATGAACAAGAAAAATATTTCCTACGAACTGGCCGATAATGTCTTTTTGAACATCGGTAGTTTTGACAAGGCACAACGATTGTTGGACGATTTCCGAGTAGAGCCTCTACATCGGCTTTTAGACCGGTTCGCTAATCAGTATTGTCCAATTATTAACCAATTAAGTCTTACATACCATTGGAGCATTATGCAGGTGGAATATGCCACCGATATTATCTTTAAAAGGCAGGCCGACCTAAAACCCATATACGAACATCTCACCCGGACAGCCATCCATACCATAAAGCCAGATCATATCGCCACTTTCTTGGGCAGAAAAATACACGGTCTTTATCAAGATGAGTTTGGCAATAACTTCAACACAAGAATTGAAGGTACCCGTATCAAACATGCTATGGGGCCTGTAGCCATTAAAATGTACGATAAATACGCCTTAGTGCTTCGGATTGAAACAACTGTTCATAATGTCTCGTTTTTTAAGCACTACCGAGAGGTAGTACAGCGGGACGGTACGCGTACCCAAAAAGTGGCTGTAATGAAAAAGAATATTTATAGTCTTTTCCCATTACGGCGCATTCTGGCTGATGCCAATCATCGATATCTTGTATTCATTTCTAGTATCGAGGACCGTTCTGCAGGGATTAAAAACCTCACAAAAATTTCAAAGAGCGTTCAGGAAAACGGCCGCCCCTATAAAGGATTCAACCTCTTCAGTCAGGAGGACCATCTTTTATTCCAAATCATCGCCAGCGGCGAGTTCACAATCAGCGGTTTCCAAAATAAAAACCTCCGTAGCAAACTCATATGTAAATCAACTGGCCAGATATCAAGGCTGTTAAAACGCCTTATAACCCATGGCCTTATTAAACGAATCAGAAATACCTACAAGTATTACCTCACTCATTTAGGCCACCAATTGATTACTACGGCTTTAAAACTCAAAGAACTGTTCATCATTCCTCAACTATGCTACCAATCCTAAAATCTTTTGCCATAAAAAACAACAAATTATCTTTTAAGTTACTAA
>JBFLWK010000152.1 GCA_040757695.1 Elusimicrobiota bacterium | reverse complement strand
TTTGCCAATAATTGCTACAGATTGTCCAAGTGGTCCATCAGAAATTCTTGAAAATGGGAAATGTGGGATTTTGGTTCAAAGAGGGGATTATATAACCCTCGCCAATGAAATCTTGCATGTTCTTCAGGACGAAGAATTTAATAAAAAATTGAGAAATAATGCTTTAATAAGAGTAAGAGATTTTGAATATAAAAAGGTTTTTGAGGGGTTTAATAATTTTATAATAAACCTTTAGACGAAAGAATGATTCAAACTGAAAAAATTGAAGAGTGTATTTTATGTGGAAACAAAGGTAAAGTTTTATATAAAAATTTGGAAGATCGCCTTTTTGGAGCACCAGGTAAATATGGATTTTTAAAATGTCTAAAATGTAATCTCATTTGGCTTAATCCTTGTGCTATTAAAGAGGATATACCAAAATGTTATTTAAATTATTTTACACATAGTTTACCTGAAGATTCACCTCAATTTAACAAAAAAAGATTCTTAGCTCCATTAAGAGATCTCATACGAAATTTGATACTTAGTGAAACTATGGGATACAGGCAATTTAAAATTAATAAATGGTGGGCACCTTTATTAGGCAAAATTTTAAGTAGAATTCCAATTCTCCGCTTTGGGGCAGGATTTGGTCGGGGAGTTCTTTTCCCTCCTTTTATTGGAGAAGGGAGACTTTTAGAAGTAGGATGTGGAAATGGTGGATACTTGAAATTTATGCAAAATTTGGGTTGGAAAGTTTTAGGAATTGACATAGATGCAGAAGCTTTAAAAATAGCTAAAGAAAAATTTAATCTTTCTGTAATTTTAGGTTCTTTAGAAGAGATTAAATTCCCGGAGAATTCTTTTGACATAATTGCAACTTTTCACGTTATAGAGCATATTCCTAATCCAATCACATTTTTAAAAGAATGTTACAGAATTTTAAAACCAAAGGGAAGATTGATTATTTCAACTCCAAATGCAGAAAGTTTAGCTCATAAAATATTTAAGGAAAACTGTAGAATTTTAGAGCCCCCTCGACACTTTTATTTATATTCTCTTTTTCATTTAAAGAAACTTTTGAAAAATTTTGGTTTTAAAATATTACATCTTTCAACCACTTCAAATATAGCTAATTTTATTTACCAAAGTAGTATCCAAATTAAAAAATTTGGGAAAGTGGATTTAAATCGAAAATTTAACCACTCTGCTTTTTTATTTGAAAAACTTGAAATGATTCTGTTAATTTTTTTTAAAAATATTGGAGAGGAAATCCGGATAATTGCAACTAAAAATTATAAAGTTTTTTAAAGTAACATGGATATTTCTATAATTATTGTTTCTTATAATACTTGTGAGCTTTTAAAAAAATGCTTAGAAACTGTTTATAAAGCCATAAAAAATCTAAAAGCAGAAATTTTTGTGGTTGACAATGCCTCATCTGATGGAAGTGCAGATATGGTTGAAAGTAAATTTCCTGAGGTTATTTTAATTCGAAATCAAGAAAATCTTGGCTTTTCCAAAGCAAACAATCAAGCTTTAAGAATTTGTAGTGCTCGCTATGTTTTGTTACTCAACTCTGATACAGAAATACTAGGAAATGCCTTGGATGTAATGGTCGGATTTATGGATGACCATCCAGAGGTAGGGATGATAAATCCCAAATTAGTATATCCTAATATGGAGCTTCAACCCTTTCTAAGCAAAGTGCCATCCTTTTGGAAAGGGCATTTCTGGTGGACAATCTTTTGGCATACACCACTACATTTTTTATTTAGCAAGCAATATAAAGATCGTATGTATATAGAAAAGGGGATGGATTATAACAAGGTGAGTGAAGTGGAATGGGCATTAGGTGCTTGCATGATGGTTAGAAAGGAAGTTTTAGAGCAAGTAGGGTTATTAGATGAAAATTTCTTTTTTGGTGGTGAAGATTTAGATTATAGTATTCGAGCGAGAAGAAAAGGATGGCTGATATACTATGTTCCTATAGCAGTAGTAAAACATTATATAAGCGGAAGTAGTATTAAAGAATATGAAAGAAGAGGAATAGCAATAAAAAAGAATGAAGGAATGTTCTATTTTTGTGAAAAACACCATGGTTTAGCCTATACAATTTTATTGAGGATTATCATCCTTGTTACTAATTTGATTTATCTCATACTACGTCCTATAAAAATTATTATATCTAAAGACAAAAAAGCTGAGATGGATAAGTTTCGCTACGATTTGGAGAATATAAAATGTGTCTTCCGTTTTAAAAAGATGATTAAAAATTCTTAGTTAAGTGGTCTTTAGGGGTGCAGTACAAATTCTCAACTTGATGTTACGGTAAGCGATATTCTGACCAGTGTTTAAAGACTTAAATTGACCAGTTGAAACATTAATTTCATAAGATTTTCTCGAAGTTTAGAAGAGCAAATAATTTAAAGAATGCATATATGAAGCCAATTTCTGATATTTTAGTACTGAGTTATTTTTGTTAGAGAGTGGGTCAGTTAAATATCGTTTTTGTAAGGATTTTAAATGAGGTAAATTTAAATGGATTTAATTGGTCAAAATAGTTCTTTAAAAATAAGGCAATTTTGGCTATTTTATCTCTTATATTTACAATCACAACAACCCCTTTTATGAAAAAAATTATTTTACATGTAGCTCAGATAGAAATATCTGAAGAATCAGGAATGGGACGTGTTGCTTGGCACTGGAGGAATGAGTTTGAAAGAAGAGGTTACGAGTTTCTCCATATTGGTCCAAAAGAAGTGGGTCGGATACTACATCCCGC
>JBFLWK010000151.1 GCA_040757695.1 Elusimicrobiota bacterium | reverse complement strand
CTTGACTTAACTATTCATAGGAATTGTTCAGGTTTCTTGTGCATCCCTGTTTTACAGGGTTATTCCATTTTTGTCAATGAACAATATGTTTCAACATTTATTAGCAAAAATTTGCCAAACTACAGTACAGTAGAAAAAGACGAATCTCTTGCATGGGCACGAAAAGGCATGATATCTACTTTAATTGCATTTCTTATCCTATTACCTGCTCGGTGTAAAACACTTTCAAAATTAAAGATCAACCGCAATATTATTCGGAAAGAATATGGCAACAAAATTATATACGAGATATTCATTTATGCGGATGATCTAAAATTTGGCAAGCGCGATAGATTTTTCACTTTGCCTGAATATCTTGTACCAATTTTTGATTGGTATGTTACAGTTTGCAGGCCTGCTCTTTTACAAGGCAGGGAAAGTGAATATTTTTTTGTTGATGAACATGGAGGAATTGATCAAGAAACAATTTTTGAGATTACAACATATTATACGAAAAAATACTTGGGAATAGCAATGAACCCCCATTTATTCCGATATTACAAAGGAAGTATTCTTAAAAAGAATCCCAGGTTAATAATTCCTGTGACAGAAATTCTGTTAGACGAGTCTGTTGAAATGGTGAAAGAAAGATACATTGATTTTGAGATAAATGATGCAATGAAATCTATTAGTCATTTGCGGAATCGGCCAAATTTATCTCTTTAATTTTTGGAATAGAGTTTTTCACCGAAGGCTCTAGGTGATATAATTTTTTCTTCAGCAGGAAAGCCAAAAACGAAAAATCACTAAAATCGTGTGAAACATCAAATGCACAATAATGAATTTCTTTGAAAGTGCACGGAATGCGTTTATATGCACGATTCCAGCCGAAATGTAGAATTATAACTATCTTGCCACAAAACTCACTGTGGTTCCATTCTGGTAACACCCTACCTCAAAACCGCAAAATATTTAACTCTTTGGTTCAAAATTTTTAAGTTTTTGTGGTTACATTTTTTATCTATATAGAAATTTTGGGCAATCTATAGAAAAAAGCCCAACTTTTCATTAAGACAAACTCCCGGTAGGGAGTAGGATAAGCCCCCGATTTTCATTGGGGGCTTTTTATTTTCGGAAAAAGGAGGAAAAAGTGATGAATTACGAAGAAAGAAGACAATATTTTGCCTACTTAAATTTTTTCAGGCGGTTTCAACCGTTGACAAGGGAAGAACTGCAGGAACTACTTGCACAGGTAAAAACAAATCAGAATGCAGTTGTCACAATTGCATTAAGCTGTATGCCGATTGTTTGCAACATTATAGAGCGATATTATCAAGAGAATTGTTTTGCAAATGGGATAAACCCAATGGAATTACTGCACATAGGATTTATTCAAATTTGCAAGGTGATAGAAGAATACGATCCGTCAAGAAATTTTTCATTCCGATATTTGAGGAATTACTTGAGGGGAGAAATACGAAATGAATACTATAAAATTGCACAGTTAATTCGTCATACGCCAAACAGACGAGATGATCAGAATAATTCAGATGACACATTAACCATCGTTAGTTTTGACGATATTGTGTATGACAACGGTGAAGATGAGCCGATTCGTTTAAAAGACGCATTCGCTGACAAGGCAGAGATTCAAAAGCAAAAGATGCTTGAAATTGTTCAAGACATTCTTGACGTTATTGAATCAAACTTTTCGTCATTTGAGAAAGAGCTGATTGAGATGCGGTATGGCCTCAATTCTTATGCAAATGACGGCTTTCTTTCTCTTGATGAACTTTCACGAAAGATAAGAATCCCGCGGAAAAAATTGGGACGGATAGAGAGACAAATTTTTGCAAAAGTAAAAAATGTATTGCAAAATTCAAACAATGCAGGAGGAAAAAATGCGTCAGTATATAAAATTCATGCCAATTATAATTCAAAGAAAAACAATAAGAACTAATTCTTGTAATCATTTTCCGAAGAAAAATTGCAAGAATTCTGTTAGACAGAAAAACTTATTCAGTAACAATAATAACTCCAGCCACAAGCCCTACCGCTAAATCCCGCCAACAATCCCCACCGAATAAAAAGGGGCACGATTTTCGTCGTGCCCCTTGCCTTCCTTCTCTCAAATCAAAATCAAATTTCAAACCATAAACAAAAAGTCTTTAGTTCTTTTAATCAGTAACACCTTTAGTTTTTATTTTTACTGCGTCACACTCAATTGAGAATCCATATTTATCTCTGCCTGTGATGGAAATTGTTGCCTTTCCAGTTTTTAACTTATCGGCCCCACTAATTAGCATTCTAAATTCCTTCTTTTCACCCGGATCTAATTTTTTGATTTGTAGTTTTTGTAACTGTTTAAAGATAATATCATCAGGAGTATCAAACCTCATTACAATTTTGTCAATCGGATATTCGCTAAGATTTTCTATTCTGCAAAACATAATTCCGTCTTCATCCGCTGATAATACTCCATCAAAGTTTTGGTCAATGAACTCTGCTGTAACAGATAAATTCGGTTCGTATTTATGTAATAGCCGGGGTGTAAATAAATTTATTGCTATTCCTGCATACAAAGTGCCTGTCTCAGGAACTTTTATATCCTTTGATTCAGATAATTTGTTATATTTATAGCCAAGTTTTAACTTAAATGTAACCGGTCTGACATTTTTCCAATAACGACCTGAAAAACGGCTATAAATTTATATTTTACCGATAATAAAATGCCCTTGACACAACCGTATAAAAATGATACACTTATGACAAATGCCAAAAGGCTTACAAAAAATACATTTTATATTCGGCA
>JBFLWK010000150.1 GCA_040757695.1 Elusimicrobiota bacterium | reverse complement strand
TGTGCTTTATGAGGAAGTGTTATTGAAGAGCCGTGTGTGGGCAATCTGCAAGCACGGTTCTGCGAGGGGCACGACAGCCCGATAGGGCTGTCACCACAAGGAGGTTATAAAGATGTCTACTCAACAGTGTAATAAAGTAAAAAAAGAATTATATTTTTATATCAAGAATGAACTGACAGCGGAAAAAAAATCTGAATTAGAAAATCATCTGAAAAAATGTTCTGTCTGTCAAGAGCTCTTAAACGATTTTTCTAAAACGCTCAGGGTGGTAGATAACAATCCTGTTAAATTGCCAAGAAAAAACTGGGATTATTTTGCCTCTGAAATTTTGGAAAAAATTAGCAGCAAAAAGCGATTCGTTTTATGGAAACCCGCCTTGACATTCGCGTTTAGTTTATTGGTTCTTGTAATTGGCTACAGGTATTTTCATCAAAAAAAATCAGAAATTACCGCTGTATCGTCTGAAACAGAAGAACTTGTTACTTATCTTTCTAATTTTGATATACCGGAATTGTACCAATAAATTAAAAAGCAGGTTAAAGGGAAAAATAAAAGGTTAAAATAAAATCCAAAAATTTTAACCTTTAACCTTAAACTTTTAACTTGCCGTTATAGGGGGTTTTATGAAAAGGTTTTTGGGATTGTTGGTTGAGATGTTGGTATTGGGAACGGCATTTGTTTTTGCCGAGATGCCTCGTGAACAAGGAACGGGTGGAATGGGAGGGATTGGTCAGGGCAAAGAGATGAAACACAAAATGGGCAGAGGTGCTGACAGAGATGAGGATGTCGGCAATATCAAAAGATACCTGAATTTCAAGCAGGAACTCAATTTAACCGACGAGCAGGTAAAAGCGCTTGAACAGATTCGGCTGGATTACCGACGCGATGCAATAAAAAGGCAGGCGGATACAAAACTTGCCCGCTTAGATTTAAGAGAAATTATGCAGCAGGACAAACCGGATTTTGCCGCTGCTAAATCAAAAATCAAACAGATTTCTGAATTACAGTTAGCATCCAAACTTGCTATGATTGATGCAATGGAAAAGGGCTACAATATCCTGACGAAAGAGCAACAGGACAAACTGCCTCAACTTAAAAAAGAACGAAAAGAGAAAAGGATGAAAAGACGAACTGATGGTGAATAGCAATTTGTTGTTAAGTATGAAAAAACTTTTTCTAATTTTTAATTTTTAATTATTTGTATTCCCAGCAGATAACATGGCAGGATGTTTTGAGCCGAACAAAAAAAAATAATCCTGCGATACTTTCGGCAGAAAAATCAGTTAGGAATGCACGGCTGCGATATCAAAGTTCTTTTACCGATTTGATGCCGCAGTTATCTGCGAATGCCGGTGTCTCGCAATCGGATTCCAGCGGAACCGACTGGTCAAAGGATTATTCTTACGGGCTTTCCGGTCGGCTTTCCGTTTTTTCCGGCTTTGCGGATATCAGCGATAGTTCGTCAAAAAACACTCAGTTAAAAATCGCCGAAGCGGAATATAATAAAACGCTTTCAGCCGAAATTTTTAATGTTAAAAAAAGTTTTTACGAATTACTGTGGAGTCAGGAATCAGTTAAACTCGCCGAGCAGATTCTCAAAAGACGCAGCAAAAATTACGAACTGGTCAAATTCAAATACGATGCAGGTCGGGAAGACAGAGGTTCGCTTTTAAGGGTAGAAGCAGACAAAGAGCAATCTGGATATGAACTGTCAAAAGCAAAAAGGAATGTCGTTTCTGCAATAAAGCAACTTTTCAAAGATATTGGCGAAGATTCAGGAAACACATCGGAAATACCGGTTGCTACGGGAAGTTTTAAGTTAGACGAGTCCACAGCGACTCCGGTTTTCAGCGAGTTGCTCGTCAACATACCGGATTATATCATTGCAAAAAATAATCTGGAAAAATCAGAATACGATTTAAGGGCGGCAAAAAGCCAGTTGTATCCTGAAATTTCCGTTTCCGGCAGTGTTTCTAAAAGCGGCAGCAGTTGGCCACCATCGGATGCGAGGCATTCGGTATCGCTCAATTTATCGTATCCCTTTTTTCCAGGCGGCAGAAATTATTACGATATAAAAATAGCACAAACTAACAAAGCGATTTCGGAAGAAGCGTTTCGTTCAACCCGACAGTGACTTACTTCGTCGCTTTTTTCCGTCTGGAACGATTTTATCAACGCGGTTGAAAATGTAAAGGTCTCCCGGATGTATTTTTCAGCATCCGAAGAGCAGTCAAAAATCATTTCAATGAAATATATCAACGGGCTTGCTTCCTATCAGGATTAGTACACTGTTGAAAATGATTTTACCAATTCGCAGCGTTCTTTATTAAATGCCAAAAAAAATGCGGTGATTTCAGAAGCGGAGTGGAAAAATCTTTTAGGCTTGGCAGAATAAAAAAAGAATTTGAATATAATCTTGGGAATTAAACGAAACAGCAGATGAACGCAGAAACACGGAGTGCCATTCCCGAGTGTTCCCCGATTACGACTTTCGGGAATAGGTTCCAGACAGAATCATTCGAGGGCAGGCCCCAACCTGTCATTCCCGAATGTCCCTGTCGGGAATCTACGCCTTTAATGGATTCCCAATAGAACCATTTGGGAATGACATAGTCACAGATTACGCAGATAATTCTTAATTCTGTCTTTTTATCTGTGTTTATCTGTGTTCATCTGTGGTTCCAAAATCATTGGAGTGCAAAATGAGTGTGCCAAGAAAGTTCCTTGAATTCTTGTCGGTGGAAGTCCGAACTGGATAAAGGGTAGCGACCAGTCCAACACCAAATCCCACAGTTAATAAGGCAACGAACTAACTGATGCTGGGAT
>JBFLWK010000149.1 GCA_040757695.1 Elusimicrobiota bacterium | reverse complement strand
ATTTATTTTTTGTCAAATTTTTTTGCGTCTCGTTATCACATTTTATCTTTGCCTTGTAGCTCATACAGTAAAATGTATATTTTTCAAGCCGTTTATACTTGCACTTTTTATCTCGCTGGTTGCAAATAAGATTAAATCTGTATTTCTTCACAAGACCATTATACTTTTTTCAGGTTAAAAGGCAAGAAAAATTTTGTGGTAGGTTAAACCCAAATTACTCAGTTGGCAGACCATTCCCGTCTGAGATGTCATAACTTTTTTGTTCAACTGATTTTCCACTAATTTTTTCTTATATTTTTGTTTTTTTTCACCACCTTTTTTATCCCTGATTTTCATCAGGGCAGGCTTTTTTTTTATCAAGTTTCAACTGCAACACAGTTGGGATTTTGAGAATAAAAAATCGTTGACAACCATTCAAAAAATTTCGCTTTTCGCCACCCGCCGACAGACAGCCTGATTATTTCCTTGTGTCCAGTTCTTCCAAGTATTGCACCCAGTGCGAATATCGTTGTCCTTATAGTTGATAATGTCTTGCGACCAGTTAGTTTCAAACATTTCTGAAATTCCTGTATTAGATTATGGATGAAACATATAAGACGGAAAACCGCTTCAGTCGGAAAAAACTTTTTCATACAGAAACCGTTTATCCCATAATCCCATTTCAGTTCTTTAATTCTATTTTCTGTATCTGACCGTCCACGATAAAATTGCTGGCACATGTTCCCGGATTATTATTACCCGACGAGCTTTTCTCCAAGTAGTTGCCTGATAATAAACTTCTCCTATTTCTATTCCCTTGGCAATTTTCTGCCAACTGGTTATTAGAGTTGTTTTCGCCTGTAATCTACCGGTGAATTTCATCCCTATAGCATATTGTTTTGAGATGCTTTCACTCTCAAGAAAATCCAGAAAATTACCGTCTGAAAATCCAGAGTCACCTCTAATAGCACTTACTTTTATATGCTGTGGTAAAATAGACAATGTTTCTAAAAGAAAGGCATTAGCACCCCTTGAACTTTTTGTATTTCCTGAACGCAACCAGCCATGCACAACCATATTTGCTTCAGATAAAACAGCAAGTATCGGATGATGTGAAGGTCTGCCTCGCTTCTTTGGATTATACCCTTTCTTTGCACCTTCCTGCTTCCCGTATCTCTCAAATACTGATGAATCTAAATCCAGTGTATATCCGGCTTCTCTTGTGGCAACTCTGTTAAATTGCCACCTGAATAATTTCGGGAACATTTCTTCTACCTGCTTCTGTCCGAACCGTCTGAAAAATCTGGCAAATGTAGCATCAGTTGGATACCGATTTATATCTAAAATCTTTTTCACTACCTTGTCCTGTCTTAAAAGTTCCAAATGTTGAAACCGCCTTGAGCCAACTAATACGCCCGCAATAAATGACAACATCGTATCCTCTGGCTTCGTCGCATTTGGCGATGTCAACTCAAATGGTAGAGTGCTTTTCAATTCTTCCACAAGCCCTATCTCCTGTTCATATTTGCTGAACAGTACTAACCCGCCCCATGCACTTACCGGTTTATCTGTAAATGTAAGTGCCACTTGCTTTTTCTCTTTAAGTGTTGTAAAATTGAACTGCACCATTTTTTTGTGCCTCCTTTTTTGGATTTTTTTATATCAAGGAGATTATACAAAAAATGGTGCTTTTTTTATACCCAACTGAGTAATTTGGGTTTATTCGTGATAAAGACCAAAACTGTCTTGATGACCTTACAGGAAAACCAGTTTTTGTAGTTGCTATGCTTGACGGTATTGTAATTTCTATCTTTAAAGAGTGGAGCAAAGGAAGTAAACCCCGCTCCTGCATGCAGGGGCGGGGTAAACTTAGAGGCGGGAACTATATCTGGTGTTATCACCCGCAACAAAAACTTGTTACCTACTACGCACATCTTAGGGATGTTTTGGTTGAACCAGGCCAGAAAGTTTCAGCTGGAGATAAGTTAGGGACGATAGGCAGAACAGGTTTTTCAGCAGCACCTGCAAGGAGTCCAACACATCTACATCTTATGGTTTTAAAATACATAAATGGAGAGTTCCAACCATATGATTTCTACAAAAACTTACAGAACTAAAAAACAGTTGACCCCGCACTTTATAAAAAAACCCTGAGAAAGGGTGGGGTTGACAAAATCGCTGTTTTGTATTATAATTTTCATAAGAGACAAGTGGAGGGAAATATGCAAACAACAATAACTATTCCTAAACAATTAACACACGGAGATGAACTTATTGTGGTTCGTAAGAAAGAATACGAAAAATTACAAAAACATCTTGCAGAAGTGCGTGATGCACTGCGAAAAATGAGACGGGGTGAGAAAGAATTGCGTAATGGTAAAATAAAGCCGATACATTCACTATCCGATTTGGATAAATAATGCCGATTACAAAAATTTATCCTACCTCCCATTATTTTTAGTGGGGATTTTTTTATTATGCCCGCAACAAAAGCAGAAGAAAATGTATACACCAGAAGTTTTTGGTCGGTCTGAACAAAAAAGAATAAATATAAATAATGTGAAATAACTAATACAGACGCAATAAGTATTTGTAGTTGCCGATTTATCGGCATCTTTATTAAAATCACACATAAATGGGCAACTACAATGTCTTCTTTTTGTCAAATTACTTAGGATTCACTGAAAAAAGCAAAAGTTCATTGACATATAAACGGAAAAATAGTATAATAGGACATAGAAAATAACACAAAAACTGCAAGGAAAAACGGGAAAAGAGCCAAAAACCCTTGCAGTTTTGACAGTGAACGGAGGCAAAAAATGTCCTATAAAGTAAAAGACCGTAGAACTGGGAATTTATTTTCAGA
>JBFLWK010000148.1 GCA_040757695.1 Elusimicrobiota bacterium | reverse complement strand
ATTTCGCAAAGCGAAATGCGCCACCAAAAGAGATGTTGCCCTTGCCCCAACCCACCCGTGCGCGGGCAACGACAAGGAACTCCCTAAATTTTTGTTGCTAGAATTTTGAAAATTTGGTATCATAATATTGAAAGCATATCATACCACTTTCATACTATCAAATTTGTGAAAATATGGCAACAGAAATAAACATCGGGGAAAATGTAAAGAAGTATCGGAATAAACAAGGTTTATCACAAGAGGATTTTGCTAAAAAATCTGGCGTTAAATACACTACCCTGACAAAAATTGAGAGCAATGTAATTAAAAAACCCTCTGTGCTTATTATGGCAAAATTGGCCAAAGCATTTGGTGTTTCAATTGAGGATTTAATAAAATAAAACTATGTACGACAATACAGTAGCTCAAAAAATTTCTAAACAATATAATCAAACGCCATTAGTCAATTTTGCTAGTGTTAATTTGAATACAAAACTTGATGATCTAAATTTGAATTGGCGAGAACGAGATTTGCCAGAAATGGAAAGGACAAAGCATGTTCATCGTTTGCATCCATATATGGGCAAATTTATTCCTCAGCTTGTAGAAATTTTTTTGAGAAAATATCAACCCAAATTAGTTTATGATCCATTTTGTGGTTCTGGCACAACTTTGGTTGAAGCAAACGCTCTAGGTATTGATTCAATAGGTACGGACATTTCTGTTTTTAACACTTTGCTTTCAAAGGTGAAAACATCGGATTATGATGTTCAGCTTTTAGAAAAGGAAATTAAAGATATATTGCAAAGGTTATACAAATATAAAAGCAAATTTTCAAAAGATGAAAAAGTAAATAAGCTTTTTACAACAAAAAACGAGTATATAAATAATTGGTTTGCCCCGAATACGCAAAGAGAGCTTTTATGCTATTTGAGATTGATAAAAGATTATACTTATCAAGATTTATTAAAAATTGTTCTTTCTCGTTCAGCTCGTTCTGCACGACTTGTTACGCATTATGATTTAGATTTTCCAAAAGTACCTCAAACTAAACCTTACCAGTGCTATAAACACGGTAGAGTTTGTACTCCGGTTGATGAGGCGTATAAATTTTTATCACGATATACCATAGATACTCTGGAAAGAGTGAAAGAATTTTCCAAAATCAAGACAAGCGCAAAAGTCACTATAAATCATGCTGATTCTAGAATTGTTGAGTTGCCAAAGGGTATTGATATGGTTTTTACTTCACCGCCTTACCTTGGGTTGATTGATTACCATGATCAGCATAAATATGCTTATGAACTTTTGGGGTTACGAAATAACGAAACTAAAGAAATCGGGCCGGCAAAGAATGGTCAATCTGAAAGGGCAAAAAAAGAATACATTGACGGGATAAATGCCGTGCTATCGCACACAAGAAATTTTATGGCAAAAGATGGACTTGCCTTAATAGTGGTAAATGATAAATATAATTTATATAAACCGGAAGCAGTTGGTTTTAAGTCAATCGGCAGGGTTGATCGCCATGTGAATAGACGAACAGGACGAAGGGACACTCCTTTTTATGAAAGTATTTTAATTTGGCAAAAAATATGATCAATAAAGAAACAAGAAACATAATCAAGGGATATTTAGAGGGCTTCATTCAAGGTATGATTGAAGAAGCAACCGATAACGGTTTTGACCCGAAGCAACTTCGTCCGATTCGGGAGGCCTCTAAAAAAGGAGATTTAAAACCATTTCATGAGTCGTTATTACCCGACGGTCTTTTGAAAATAACTGAGTTTGAAAGATCATTTTCTACAAAACTTGGCACGACTTTTGAGGAGTGCGCTCGTTTAATCGCAAAAACAGTTCACAAAAATGCAGAACGGGGGCATAGAGTTAGGGGCATGGTTACTGCAAAAGCCATTAAGCGCATTGAAGAAATAACGAGCAAAATCGGTAGTGGTGGGATGAAATCAAAATACCCTGATTTTGTGAAAGAAATTATTGAATTAAGCAAAAATGGTTCCGGTATTGAGCGAGTTAGTATTGCTGATTTATATATTGAAACAAAATCTGGCGAAGAATGGTTTTTTGAAATTAAAAGTCCAAAACCAAATAAAGGACAATGCCTGGAAGCAACAGGACGCTTGTTGCAAATTCAAGCAATTGCTCACGCTAAATTTCCGAAAGCAAAAGCGTTTTATGCTACCGCTTATAATCCATATGGCGTTAAAAAAGAAACCTTCAAACACAGCTTTATCCTAAATTATATGGATTTGGATAATGAAGTTTTGATTGGTAAAGAATTTTGGGATATGGTTGGCGGAAATGGAACTTATGAGGAAATTCTGAGTATCTATCAAGAAGTTGGTAAAGAAAAAGGACCGGACATGCTTGATCAATTAGCCTTGGGTTATTAAATTATGGACAATAGAAAAATAACAATGTCAGATCAAGAGTGGGATGTTTTTTACGAAAGCCAAGGCTCTCGGTTTTTTAAGTTGGAACAAGAAATTCTCGGTGCTCATGGAGAAGATCAAAAAACATTGTTTTATAAAATTTTTGATTCCACGACAAAGTTAATTCAAGTCATTGGTGTGGTTGCTGGTTTTGGATTTACCGGTCTTGGTTATGTAGAACATCGCTCTTTATTTATTACTGGGGAATTTTTTCTTTTGGTAGCTATTTTCATAGGCTTGCTGTGGACCCAAAAAATATACAGGGAGAATCTAAAGAGTTCAGACAAAGAGGTTGATCGTGTTAAAAATATTTTCAGCGAGCGTTATTCTGTGTTTAAGAAAATATATGATAAAGCTTTATCTGACATAAAAGAAGGAAAAGAAAAAATAGAAGTTTTGGCATTGCAGAGAAATGAGTTGATGGAAAAAAATAACAATCTTATGGAAAAATTTATCTTAAGGGAGAAAAAGAAAAATGAATGGGACCCTCTGTTTATCCTTATGGTGTTGTTTGTCGCTGGTGCGTTAGGTATACTTACTTCGTTTGTGAACTTTGAAGTTTTTACGAAATGCAATTTTTAAGGGTGGCGCGCCAATGAAATTGGC
>JBFLWK010000147.1 GCA_040757695.1 Elusimicrobiota bacterium | reverse complement strand
TTGTATATTAGTAATATATTTATATTACTAATACTATTTTAGCAAAAAAATAATAGGGTGTCAAGCCCTGCAAAAAAATTTTCGCTTTTACCGACCTTACCTATCCCTTATGGCAAATCTTGAGCTGACTGTCACCACCCCAGCCATTTTATCATTGTGCCCCCCCGTATGTGTCATTCCCGCGAAACTTGTCCCCGTGAAAACGGGGAGCGGGAATCTACGGGATAAACTCTGCAAAACAATCGCGTCTTTTATAAAAATGTGGAATAAACCCCGTAAGAAAAGGACCTGTCAGTTGTTTCTCGGAAATTTTATCCTCAATTTTCTTGGCATGTTTTTAGTGATCAAAAAATTTGAAAATTTCAAGTCTGGCACAGTTCGCAGTTCGCATAGTGATCAAAAAATTTGAAAATTTCAAGTCTGGCACAGTTCTCTGGCACAGTTCTCTGCCAGTTCTCTGCAGTTCTCTGGCACAGTTCTCAGTTCTTGCACAGTTCTTGCAGTTCTTGCTGGCACAGTTCTTGCAGTTCTTGCAGTTCTCGTTTGGCACAGTTCTCGTTCAGTTCTCGTTCTCCTGGCACAGTTCTCCAGTTCTCTGGCACAGTTCTTCTCCAGTTCTCTGGCACAGTTCTTGCATGGCACAGTTCTTGGCACAGTTCTGCATATCTCATCTATCAAAGGTTCCTGTATCCGATTAATCTCGTTTAATAATAATTCTTTTCTACTCATACTTTTTTCCCTCCGGTTTCGTTATTTATCTGTTCAAAAGAGGGTTTAATCACTGGGATATCTTCTTTCACAACTTTCCAAACTTTTTCTAAGTCAATCTCAAAATAATGATGAACAATTTTGTCTCTCATCCGAGCAATTTCTCGCCATGGAATATCGGGATTGTCTTTCTGAACCGATAAAGGAATATTTTTCACCGCTTCTCCGATAATTTCAATATTTCGCACCACGGCATCGCTAGTCTTTTTATCTTGTGTGAACTCTTTATATGTAAGACCAAATGTGAACTCCTCAATACTTTTTAAGGCAGTTAATATATCCTTAATAAAAAGAATATATTTCCGTTTCATAAATAAACCACACTCTGTAAAATATTTTTTTTCAATTCCTGTCGGATATCTTCCTTTGGGACAACTTCCGTTTTAACACCCAAAATATCTTCCAGAAATATTTCCAATCTCGCCAGTTTCAGAAGGCTTATGGTCTCGTTAAAACCAACCAAAATATCAATATCGCTTTTTGGGGTTTGTGTGTTTCTGACATATGAACCGAAAACACCGATTTCTTTGACTTTATATTTGTCGTGTAATTCAGTTTTATGTGCTTGTATTATGTTTTTGATTTCGTTGAGTGTTTTCATAACAAAAATTATAGCAAAAAAACTGCAAAAGTCAATAAAAAAATGACCGGCATACGCCCAGCCATTTTGTCACTGTGACCCCCGAACTTGATTCGGAGGAAACAATCCCGTCTTTTATGAAAAAAAAGACCTGTCCCCTTTTTCCTTTTTCCCGTCTGTGATGAGCGGGATTCATTTCCACCGCAAGCGGTGGTGTTTTCTGGTGGGGTGGGGTAAAATGAATGGTTTTGTCTTTAACACAGCGATTCTTCAGCCGATAAATCGGCTTCACAATAACATTTCTATGACAGACGATGGGGAACTACTAACTTCAGCAGACTACATTTTGAGCTTTTGTAAATAAAAAAGCAGAGGGGGCGAGCTGCTTTACTTCGTTCGGCATGACCTGCCGGGTCAGATGCTTCATTTCATTCAGAATGACCCTGTAAAGTTGCTTCGCAACAACCCAAGTTTAACAGTTGTTTTTCCCGACGGTGTTCCGTCGGAGAAATTTTGGACTGATTTAACACCTGTTTCCGTCGGAAACAGGTTTGCTCTTTGAAAAGTGTAGTGACAACTTTTTTATCAAAATATGAAGATTCCTCTTGACAAACTGAATTTTTTGTTGTATAATTTATGGTGAAAAATATGTTTCCGAGAATTATTACAACAAATCAAAATGGTATAAAATATCGCTACCTGGTCCTGGTTGAAAATTATCGTGAAGGCAACAGGATTAAACAGCGTAAAGTATATTCTTTTGGTGCAATCACTAATCCTGACACAAAAACAAGTGTTGATTCATTGCTATTAAAATTAAGACGATATTCAAGTGGTAATCTATTTAAGCCGGATGAACTTTCTACGGAAAACTCACAACTTTTTGGTCAACCTTTAGTTGTGAAAACACTCTGGGACAAACTTGAATTAACAAATGCTATCAAAACGTTTCTGCAGGGTAAAAAAGTAACTTTTGATGTTGTTATTTATCTTTTGATTTTAGTGCTTAACCATTTAATCGCACCAAAAAGTGATCTTGCAGTAAGCAGATGGTATAAGCAAATCTATCTCAAGGAACTGGAAGACAAAGAACTTGATTGGTACAATTTCTATCGTGCTTTAGATTATCTTTATGCAATAAAAGAAAAAATAGAAAATTATTTATTCAATAAACTCTGCGATTTATTTACCCTAAAGGTTAACATAGTATTTTACGACTTAACCAGCACTTATTTCGAAGGTGATGGTCCAGAGATTGCAAATTATGGTTATTCAAAAGATGGTAAACCTGGTTGTCATCAAATACTTCTTGCTTTAGTTGTCACAGAAGATGGTTTTCCTATCGCTGTAGAGGTATATCCTGGGAATTACCCTGAAACTTATACATTAGCGGATGCGTTAGAGAATTTAAGTAAACGATTTAAGATAAATCGTTGTATCTTAGTTTGTGATCGTGGCTTAGTAAGTAAAACTAATCTTAAAAATATCAAAGAGCATAATTTTCAGTATATAATTGCTATGAAATCAAGAGATAAGCAGATACTTAAAATAATAGATCCAGACTTAAAAACCTATAAACAGCTTGATGAAAACTTATTTAAATGTCGCCGAATACCCCGCAGCTTGCTGCGGGGATGAAGGCGACCGACAAATTTTGCCAAATTTTGTATAATAATATGTGGAGCTAAAACGAGCAAGTCACGCTGTATATGAACTCAAA
>JBFLWK010000146.1 GCA_040757695.1 Elusimicrobiota bacterium | reverse complement strand
TTATGAGGAAGTGTTATTGAAGAGCCGTGTGTGGGCAATCTGCAAGCACGGTTCTGCGAGGGGCACGACAGCCCGATAGGGCTGTCACCACAAGGAGGTTATAAAGATGTCTACTCAACAAAAATTAAAATTAATGATTTTTATTATACTTATATTTTTTAAGTTTGTTATTTTTGTATTTTCTGATGAAGTTGTAGAAATTGGTATTATACTTGGCAAACCGACAGGGATTGCAGGAAAGTACTTTGTTTCAAATAAAAACGCTATTGATTGTAGTATTGGTTTTGACGCCAGTTTCCTGGCACATTTTGATTATCTATGGCATAATTTTGAGCACTTAAAAGTAAGCGAATGCAAACTTCCATTTTATTACGGAGGCGGGATATTGATTGCAGAAAAAGATTTTTGTATTCAGGGCAAACTCGGACTTGAATATCTGTTTGAAACAAATCCACTTGGTGTATTTATTGAGATTGCACCTGCTGTTGGAACCAATTTTATATTTCAAGGTAGTGTTGGCGTTAGATACCGACTTAAATAATTTTATGAATTTCTTAATTAGTATTAGTGTTCTTGGTTTACTTGGGCTTGTTTTAGGTGTTGGGCTTGGAATTGCATCAAAAAAGTTTGCAGTTAAATCAGACCCGCGTATAGAGATGGTGCTTAATTTTTTGCCGGGTGCTAACTGTGGTGCCTGTGGTTTTGCCGGCTGTTTGGGTTATGCGAAAGCAATTGTAGAAAGCGGAGCAAAACCATCGTTATGCACTGTTGGTGGTGAGGAATCCGCAAAAAAAATCGCTGAATTATTAGGTGTTGAAATCACATCTCAACAGAAGTTGGTTGCAATTGTGAATTGTAGTGGCGATATTTCCGCAAGAAGACAACGAGGAAATTACGATGGTGTAAAAACCTGTTTATCGGCTATATTGGTTTCTGGCGGGACAGTGATGTGCAGTTTTGGGTGTCTCGGTTTCGGTGATTGCGTTGATGTTTGTTCTTTTGGTGCGATAAAATTGAGAGAAAATTTGCCGCCAGAAATTAACGAAGAAAAATGTACCGCCTGTGGATTATGTGTAAAATCGTGTCCTCAAAATTTAATAAAACTTATCTCAAAAGACAAAAGGTTTGTAATTGCTTGTTCATCAGTTGATAAAGGCAAACTTGTCCGTCAGGTTTGTGATGTTGGCTGTATTGCCTGTTTTTTATGTGTGAAAAAATGTTCAAATAAAGCAATCACGATTGAAAATAATATTGCCAAAATTGATTACACAAAATGTCAGAATATCGGCGAATGTTTTAGAAACTGTCCAACTAAATGTATTCAATGGAAGAGATAGCAACAGTAGTTGAAATTGCTGACAACAAACTAAAATTATTATTTAATCACCAACAGATATGTGAAAAATGTGGTATCTGTCATAAATCGGCTAATGGCACGATGTATCTTGAACTTGAGAATACAATTGGTGTCAGAATCGGCGATAAGATTCTTGTTACAATTAAACCATCAAATTTAAAAATTTCATTACTGCTTTACGGCTTTCCTTCTGTTATGTTTATAACCGGTATTTTTGGGGGATATTTTTTATACCGCTCGGAGATTTCTGGATTCACTGCTGGGATTTTATTTTTAGCGGTATCGTTCATTATTATAAAGGTTGTCGTAAAAAAATACAAACCAAAAATAGAAAAAATAATTTAAGGGGGGGTGTTTATGGGCTGGGTTTTGTTGATTGTTTTAGTGCTTGTGGTTTTGTATCTCGTTAGTATTTACAACAAGTTGATTCGCTACAGGGTAGAAGCGGAGAATTCGTGGAGCCAGATTGATGTTCAGTTAAAACGCCGTCACGATTTGATTCCGAATCTTGTTGAGACGGTGAAGGGCTATATGCAGTTTGAAAAAGAGACACTTACAAAAGTGATGGAAGCGCGCGCAAAAGCTGTTGGCTCAAGCAATATGCAAAGCCGGCTGAAAGCTGAAGGCGAGATTTCCGGGCTTTTGGGACGATTGTTTGCGGTTTGGGAAAATTATCCGGACTTAAAAGCGAACAAGAATGCGATGCAACTTCAAGAGGAACTTACTACAACTGAAAACAGGATTGCGTATTCCCGTGGGCATTACAACGATATCGTTGCGAATTACAACGCCATGCTTCAACAGTTTCCGTCAAATCAGGTTGCAAAACTTTTCGGTCCTTTTGAGAAAAAGATATTTTTTGAAATACCTGAAGCAGAAAAAGAAGTGCCAAAAGTTAAATTCTGATTCTTAAAAAAACCGCTTGACAAACTTTAAGTTTTTTATTATACTAAATTAAAAATGAAACTCACTAAAAAATAAAGAGAAAATTTAGCAAAAGTTTCTTTTAATTTAAGCCAAATAATTTTTGCTGTGATAATTGTCGGGAAAGCAATAACACCCGAGAAAATTTCAGAGAGGTCATTTATACTGGGAATCTTTGCATTTATATTATTAATAGCAAGGATTGGTGCTTGATAAAGGAGATTGACATGGATTATCTTACTATTGCATTTAGTGTTGTAATTATCCTTGCGCTTATAGTGGGTGGAATTGCTATCCATCAGGACTGGCGGGAAAAACATCCGAAAATAAGTCATTGAAAAAATGAAAACAAAACTTTCCGATAATAAAATTATCAATTACTCCGACGGCAAAATTTTCGGGGGGGGGTAGACACCAATTTAAAATTAAAAATTGAAAATGAAAAATTAAGGCAGAGATAAACTCTGCTTTTTTATTTTTATAAAATCCAATTAGTACAAATGTACTAAATCAATTTTTAATTTTTACTTGCTGTTAAAAGGTGGAAAAAGGGGTGGATATAGATAGAAGTTAGGTAGCCACCGACTTCAGTTGGTGGGAAGTAAGAAGTCAGAGAAAAATATAGTTGCCCAATTCATTGAGCGAATAAAAACCTGATAAACCTGGTCTGATGTTATGTCAGGCTCGGCAACTACAAAAAAATTAAAAGAGGAGGTTGGGTAAAATGAGTGTGCCAAGAAAGTTCCTTGAATTCTTGTCGGTGGAAGTCCGAACTGGATAAAGGGTAGCGACCAGTCCAACACCAAATCCCACAGTTAATAAGGCAACGAACTAACTGATGCTGGG
>JBFLWK010000145.1 GCA_040757695.1 Elusimicrobiota bacterium | reverse complement strand
ACCAAAAAAAGAAACTTGCCTCTTTCTTTTGGGAAAAACGTATCATAGAGTTTATAACATAAATAAATTATACCAATTGAAACAAATAAATTTATTATCTTGGCACCTAAAAGTCCATCCATAATAAGCATACTCAAAGCAATCAAAAATGGATAAACAGGAAGCCGACATTCATATTTTGAATATTGAAAATTTAGTATTTCCTTTGCCCGGTATAGAATATCATAAGTATCCACTAACTCACCCTGATTATAATTAAGTAAATATATTCTAACACCTATGAAACCTATAATAAAGATTAGGTAACGTTTGTTTATTAAGAATTTAAAGTTATTTTCAAATAGTCCATTAAAAGTACTTTTGTTCATAAAATCAAAGATTGGCAACTTCCTTAAAAACTTTTAACATTTCACCAGTGTATTTTTTCCATGATATATTTTTTTTGACAAAATCATATCCTTGTTTTATTAACCTTTCTCTTAAATCGTTATTTTCAATTAGTTCAACAACTTTTTTAGCAAGTAATTCTGGGTCTTTTGGTTTGACTAAGAGTGCTGTTTGATAATTTATTAAAACATCAGCAGCACCAGTGTCAGTTGAAACAATAGTTGGTTTTCTTGCTGCCATTGCTTCAAAGGGAGCCAGTCCCCATGTTTGATTGATATGCGGATAAATAAAAATATCCGAAGCAGCGTAATAACTGGGAAGTTGTTTTTCAGGCACACTGCCTGTCAGAATTACTTTTTCTAAAACCCCATTTTCTTTAGCGCATTGACGTATAACTTCGCTGTATCCGGGATAATGTTGTTCCCCTCCTACCACTATTAACTTTACATTGTAATTTTTAGAAATTAATAACTTTAAACTTATGATTACATCTTGTGTGCGACGTCTAGGACCCAACAAACTAACACATAAAAGCAGTATGGTATCAGGTTCTATATTGTGAAGTTTTCTGATTGCTTCTCTATTGCCATCACAAAATTTTTCCATATCTAATCCACTATGTATTATCCATGCTTTTTTATTGTAATAATTTTCTATTAGCTGTTGGTCGTGTCTATTAAATACGACTATTGCAGATATCCTTTTAATCAATAACTTATCAATTAATGGGATTATTGTTTTGTACAATATCCATTTAATCCAATTAACTTCTTTTATTCCTACAAATGGCAGGTACCAAGCAGGGAGATCGTTACACATCCAAACAACTGGTATTTTCTTCATTTTGCTAATATAACTCGCAGTCCACTGCATCGGATGAACATGGCAATTGATAATATCAAAACTTTCTTTTTTCTCATACATTATATTACAAATTATATTAGCCATTTTTTTTGCATCTTTACTGTTTCCATAAGTTCCTATGGGCCGTATATCTAAATTTTTTGTAATATCAGGGAAACAACTTTGTGAGTTATATTGGGTCGTATATATTGTTACCTGATGCCCCCATTTCAGTAAATTTGTAGCCAGCATCACAGATTGTCTATCACCTCCTCCCTCCCATGATAATTCCTTATGGAGTAACATTATTTTCATAAGAGTTCCTTACTTTACAACTTGTAACTCAAAATACACTCTCTGAACCGGGCAAATACTTTCCATGTGTTTTGTATAAAACACAGGATGTTTATTAGCCCACCATAAAACACATCTTTCATATAATGAATAATTTTTCTTATTCCATTCCATCTGATACTCAGATTTAATTTTACTAAAACAAACCTTGCTTTTTTTATATCTATAACTTTTTGTACCTTCTATAAAATAATCAAAACTTTTTAAAGTAAAAGCTCTTTTGTGTTCTGGATCATCATATAAAGCACTACTAAATCGTGTTGGACCAAAAATAATAATTTTACCACCGTTTTTAGTTATTCGCCAAACTTCTTCCATAACTTTAAATATATTATCCAGATGTTCCAAAATGGAAACCATATAAACCAAATCAAATTCATTGTCACCAAAAGGATAAGGAAAAATATTCAAATTATGGATAATTTCAGCGTTTGAATCTGAGCTGAAATCAATTCCTACAGCATCTGGATGTTTTTTATTATTCCCGCAACCTATATCCAAAATTTTCATAATTTTTTAGCTATGATTATCATAGTTTCTCCTTTACCTAAAAGTGCCTGAATAAAAGTAAAAAAAATAATTGGTATCCCTATTAAAATCAAAGATGATAAAGTAATTATTAAATTTAATCCAAAAATAAAAATGTTATCAGGCAATGCTTTTCTATTACGCTTTAAGAAATTGAATAAAAAATTCGGATAAATACCAATTTTATTCAGTAAAGTCAATACTACACTTATAAAGTCAATTTCCGGATAAAAATGTGATTTATTAATTATTGCAAAATTATTTTTACATAATATTTTTTCAAGGGACTTTTGTGAATAATGAAAAACATGTCTTGGTGGGTCAAGATTAAACCATAGTTCTTTTCCAAATTTGGACATTATGCTGCCAATATTGGGAACGGCAATCAAAATACATCCTTTTTCTTTTAACCATTTGTGAATTGTTTTGAGACAGGTCTCAGGATTATCAAGATGTTCAAACACATGCCACAAAGTAATTAAATCAAATTCTTTAGCATTAAATTGGTCAGGACACATTTCCCGTGGTAGCACATTCAGGTGATATTTATTTACCGCAACTTCATAACTTCTGGAAGAGGGTTCTATTCCATAGACAAGCCAATTATTGCTTCTTGCAATGTGTAAAAATTTTCCTTTACCGCAACCGATATCCAATAATTTCTTATTTCCATCAGAACGACCAAAGTATTTTTCTATCTTTTTCCACCGCCAGTAACCAAAATAAAACATTATTTGTTCTATAATCTTATTAAATGCCGGCTTTTCTCGGCTATAGTAACCTTCTTCATAAATGTTTGTTCTATCTGTATTGTTCCGATGCATGAGAAATACCAACCCGCAACTATTGCATCTTAAATATGCATATTCAATATTTTCAAAACTGTCCAGGGACTTTGCAATACAATAAATGTTATTTTTATCTGAATCACAAATAATACATTTCATGTTTTTTATTTCAACTCCTTATCAATTCTAGCACATTGAGATGATTTATTTTCTTATTGAACCTAAATATTTAATGACAAAATCA
>JBFLWK010000144.1 GCA_040757695.1 Elusimicrobiota bacterium | reverse complement strand
GGCGACAAAGTAACTGCACAAACTATACAGAAATACATCCAATATCAAAGAGCAGAAGAAGACAGACGCCAGTTAAAACTTGACTTTTAAGATACCCCGCAGCTTGCTGCGGGGAGTATGTCATTTCTGATACACTTTATTTGGGTCAAACATTTTTTTAGAGATAATTTTTCCTTTAACAGTTCTATAAAAACAAGAGTTGTAGCCGTTATGGCAGGCGGGACCTTTCGGCTTGACAAGTATTAAAATCGTATCCGTATCGCAATCAACAAGTATTTTTTTGACAATCTGGATATTGCCTGATACTTCACCTTTGAGCCACAGTTTTTTTCTGCTACGAGAGTAAAACCATGTTCGGTTTGTTTTCAGAGTTTTTTGGAACGCTTCTTTATTCATATAAGCGAGCATCAAAACCTGTTTTGTTTTTTCATCTTGGATTATAGCGGGTATTAAGCCATTTTTGTCAAATTTTAATTTTAACATATTCTTATTGCGACTCCTTTTTGTGATAGATATTTTTTTAATTCAGCAATTTTTAATTCCTGGTAATGAAAAAGTGAAGCAGCAAGTGCAGCATCTGCATTGCCTTTAGTAAATGCTTGATAAAAATGCTCTTTTTTGCCAGCACCGCCTGATGCGATTACCGGGATTTTTACTGTTTCTGAAATCGCTTTTGTTAGTTCAATATCATAACCGTCTTTTGTGCCGTCTCTATCCATACTTGTTAGTAAAATTTCGCCTGCGCCAAGTTTCTCAACTTTCTGTGCCCACACAACAGCATCTATGCCTGTCACTTTTCTTCCACCGTAAGTATAGACCCCCCACCAACAACTCGTGAACTTGTGAACTCGTGAACTCGTGAACTGTCTTTTCGCATCTATCGCAACGACGATACACTGGCTACCAAATTTTTGTGATGCTATTTTTACAAAATTTGGATTTTCAACCGCCGATGTATTTATTGAAACCTTATCCGCGCCTGCTTTCAGAAGATTTCGTATATCGTCTAAATTTTGTATTCCACCACCGACAGTTAGCGGAATGAAAACCTTTTCGGCAGTTTTTTTAACGACATCAATTATGGTTTTCCTTCTTTCGTAAGAAGCGGTAATATCCAGAAAAACAATTTCATCCGCACCTTCAATATCATATCGTTTTGCAACTTCTACAGGATCACCAGCATCGCGAAGATTCAAAAATTTTGTGCCTTTTACAACTCTGCCATTATCAACATCAAGACATGGTATTATTCTTTTTGTGAGCATAAATCGCGAAACAAACGCTAAACTTAATACGCGAAACTTACGCCAAATGTTTTGCGTTAGTTCTGCGTTTTAGTTTTGTGTTATTTTTGCATTTCTCTGGCTGTATCGTAAATTCAGCGTATTATTTGAACGCCACCTGAAGCACCAAAATTTAGTAGATATCCCACTTTATATTCTGAATTCTTAAGATAATACCAGAATTGACTAATATCCTGTCTGGTTATTTCCTGTTTTGCGTTTCTTTTATGGCTTCTTCTAATTTTATTGAACCAGTATAGACTGCTTTACCGACAATCATTCCAGACACACCAGACCTTTCAAGTTTAGATATTTTTTTTACATCGTCAATTGTTGAAATACCGCCTGACGCAATCACTGCCAACTCACTTTTGCATATTTTCTTTATACCATCTATATTAGGTCCTTCCAGCATCCCATCTTTTTTTATATCAGTAGTTATGATTTCTTTTACACCGATTTCTTTCATATTATTTGCGAATTCCAGTGCATTGTATTGAGTGACTTCTTTCCAACCACCGATTGCGATTTTTTCATCCAAAACATCTATTGCAACAATAATTTTTTCGTTAAATTTTTTAACTGCTTCTTTCACAATATCGGGATTAAACACAGCGAGTGTTCCAAGTATTACTTTATCAACCCCCATATTTACAATTTTTTCTATCGTCTCAATTTTTCTGATACCGCCGCCAAATTCAAGTTCTATATTCACTGCCTGCCGAATTTTTGCAAGCACTGACAAATTTTGCGGGACTCCTGCAAATGCACCATCAAGGTCAATTATATGCAATCGTTTTGCACCCTGCATAGCGAACATTTTTGCAATAAAAACCGGGTCTTTTGAGTAAACCGTTTCTGCTTCAAGTTTGCCCTGTGAAAGCATTACGCAATTACCGCCTCTGATATCAATTGCCGGTATAATCAACATAGTTTTTTAGAAGTTTAATCCCATTCTTTTGACTTTTTTCTGGATGAAATTGTGTTGCAAAAATGTTTTTGTAAAAAATTGATGATGCGAATTGTATTCCATAATTTGTAGTTGTTGCGATGATACTTTGTTCTCGTGGCTCAACATAATAAGAATGCACAAAATAAAAATATAAATTATCAGGAATCCCCTTGAAAATCTGCAATCTGCAATCTGCAATCTGCAATCTAACATTGTTCCAGCCCATGTGTGGTATTTTGGGATATGAGATATGAGATATGAGATGTGAGAAATTGAATTTTTTTACTTTACCTTTTAAAATTCCCAACCCTTTACAATTTCCTTCTTCACTTTGTTCAAACAGAAGTTGAAGTCCAAGGCAGAGTCCCAGAAATGGTTTACCGTCGGCAATAAAATTTTTTATAGTATCTATAAGATTTAGTTTTTTCAGGTTTTTTATTGCTGCCGAAAATGAACCTACACCAGGCAGCACAACTAACGATGACTGCAGGATTTTTTTTCTGTCGGATGTAATAATTGCATTTTTTCCGATAAACCCAAACGCTTTCTGGACGCTTCTTAAATTTCCCATTCCATAGTCAACGATACTAATCATAATTATTTACCAAAAAAGAATAGAATAGGTTCAGAAACTCTTTTTGCCCATGCAGATTCATTATGAACCGCTTCTTCGTCTTCAAAATATTCAAAATCTTTTCCCAAAACAAACCCCTTTTTAATTAAAATATCACGCATTTTTCTTACATCCATAATAGCAGAATTAAAACTTTCCAGTGTTTTTCCTTCTTTTGTTCCCATATCAAGATATAGTTTAATCTTTTTCTTTGGCGATTTTTCTATTTCATCCAGAATCTTATAATCAGCCCACCATAAAGCAGGCGAGATTACACCGGTCATTGAAAATATTTCGGGG
>JBFLWK010000143.1 GCA_040757695.1 Elusimicrobiota bacterium | reverse complement strand
GAAAAGCAAATAAAAATTATGAGATATAAACTTTTTTTGGAATCTGTGTTAATCTGTGTTAATCTGTGGTTTCATCATTAAAATGGGGGTTAGGGGGCGTTAGCCCCCTGACTATCTTGTGCTCTTTCAGCCAGAGGCTGATCCGCCTTGTGCGGAAAAGAGCAAGGGAAATTGTGCTTTGTGGCTATCACCAAGATTATACTAAAAAATAAAAATATAAAAAGGTCGGGCTGGAGAAAGTAAAACAATCTCCTTTGCGTCCCTGAAATAACCGGGACAGGACCAATGTGGTTTTTATTTCCCCAGCCCAAGCGTTCAAAAAATGGAGGTGTATCTTGAAGTTCGGGGTTATTAACACAATTCACAGTATTAACAAAAAGAAAAAAGTAGCAAAAAAGAAAAACTGTGATGATGATGACTTTCTTACTCATTTCAACACCCTAACTTCATAATACAAGGAAGTTTATGAGAAAAGCACTTGGAAAAGGGCTGGAAGCATTAATACCGGAAATTGGCAGTGTGCTTTTAACACCTACTGCGGTAGTAGAAGGAACTGTAAAATTACCTGTCAATAAAATCAAACCTAATAAATATCAATCAAGAGAAAAATTTGATGAACAAGAAATCAATGAACTTGCCAATTCAATCCTTGACCATGGACTTGCACAGCCGATAATTGTTTCACCACCACAAAAAGATGGTATCTATGAGTTGGTTGCTGGTGAAAGAAGATGGCGAGCAACAATAGTTGCGGGACTTCCAGAAATTCCGGCTATTGTTAAACCAGTTTCAGAAAAAGAAAGTTTTATACTTTCTCTGATTGAAAATCTTCAGCGTAAAGATCTCAACCCGATAGAAGAGGCAAAGGGCTATAAACGTTTGATGACGGAATTTAATCTGCGTCAGGATGACCTTGCAAAAACGCTCGGGAAAGCCCGTTCAACAGTTGCCAATATAATTCGGCTTTTATCGCTTCCACAGCAGATACAGGATGCAATTTCAGCGGGTAAAATCACCGAAGGGCATGCACGGGCAATTGCATCAATAGATGACCCTTTAAAACAACGGTTACTTTTAGAAAAAATAATAAATCAGCAACTTACCGTCAGAGATGTAGAAAAAATTTCGCAAAAAGCAAAAAAAACAAAACCCAGAAAAGATAGTAATATACTTGTTATGGAAGAAGAATTACAAAAAATTCTCGGTACAAAGGTTGAAATAAAATATCGTGCAGGTCATGGAAAAATTATTATTTCGTGTGTTTCACTCGCTGACCTAAACAGGATTATTGAAATTCTACAGAATAACGCAAAATCTAAAAAAATAAAATAAAATGCATTCGGATTCTATACCCACTCTTTAATTTTTGATTTTTCTTTTATGACTTCTTTGGTAGGATAGATTTCGTAGACAATTTCGGAGGGCTCAAACCAGAGTTTTATCTCGCGTTCTGATTCTTCATCAGTACCTGAAACATGGAGTACATTCTCATAAACACCTTTTGTAGTTATTCTTCCATATGCACCGCGGATAGTTGTTGGCTCGGCTTCTTCAGGATTGGTTGAACCAGCAATTTTTCGTAATTTTTCAATTGCATTCTCGCCTTGATATACAAGTGCAATTACTCTTTTAGTCCCATGAATATCACCACAGATATATTTTACAATATCCTCAAAAAAAGGTTTGCTCTTCATATGGGTATAATGTTTTTCTGCAAGTTCCCGTGTAGGTTTTACAACCTTTGCACCTATGATTTCAAGTTTTGCTTCAGACAGTTTTATAAGAATACTGCCGGTTAAAGATTTTTTTAATCCATCCGGCTTCACAATAACAAGCGCCTGTTGTTTCATAATGAAAAATAATTATACAAAAATAAAAAGAATTTGTCAAGTGGGCGTATCAAATCTGTCATTTACGAATTAAAAGTAGACACTTTTAATAGGATTTACGAATTAAAAGTAGACACCTTAAGAAATTTAAGATTTTAAAATTTCATAAAAGAAATAATAATCATCAAGTTGTGGATAGTGTGGGCAACTCGAAGCATAGCGAAGAGTTGTCCAAGTGAGTGTGGAAACTGTGGATAACTCGTTAGAGTTATCCAAACAAAGTGTCAGTTTCCACACGAACGGCAGTATCCACAACATATTTAAATAATCATATAAATTTTGTAATCTAAACCCAAAACATGTTCTCGCATATGCGGGGAAAGGAGGGTTTAGATTATGGAACAGTTGCACAAAAGGTTTACAGATGGTCAGGTCAAAGAACTTATTGAACGGTATCTCAAAAAAGAAATTGAAAGAAGTTATGTTCAAGAGATACTCAACATTAGTAAAGCGAGATTTTTTACTTTAATAAAAGAGTATCGTGCTAATCCAGATAAATTCTCAATACAATATGAAAGAAACTTCTTGGAACCATATCTCAGCTATGGAATCAATTTTTCTTAAATACGGTCTGCCCTATTCTTTCTATGTTGATTCACATTCCATATTCAGATTTGTTCAGGGCAGAGATTCTATCTGGCGTGAACATCGCAAAATCACCGACGAAGTTGACACCCAATGGAAACAGGTATTAGACGATTGTAATGTTAAAATAATTTACGCGCTATCCTCACAAGCCAAAGGAAAAATTGAACGCCCTTACGGCTGGCTCCAGGATAGACTTGTAAGAACCTGTGCCAGAGAAAATATCTCTTATATTAAACAAGCTCAAACTGTTCTTAACTATGAAGTCAACAGATATAATTATCGTCAGGTTCACTCTACTACCAGAGAAGTCCCTTATTACAGATTTCAAAGAGCTTTACAAGAGAAAAAATCCTTGTTTCGTGAATTTACAATAAAACCACCTTTTCTATCCACTAAAGATATTTTCTGTTTAAGATTACAAAGAACTACTGATGCTTATAGAAAAATTTCTATCAACAATTTAGTACTACGGGTTAATGCTGATCCTTACAAACAATTAGAACTTCGAATCTCTCCTCTAAATAACTCTTTCGCTGAAATAAGATTCTGGTGTAACAACAAACTTGTTGATGTTCAAAAAGTAAAAATTAGTGATCTTGGGCTGTCTTCTTTTGAACTTTGAACCTGTCTACTTTTAATTCGTAAAGTGTCTACTTTTAATTTCTATCTAACA
>JBFLWK010000142.1 GCA_040757695.1 Elusimicrobiota bacterium | reverse complement strand
AATTTATACCAATCCTCATCAAATTCAGGGTAAATATATGAAAAATATTCATTGTTTGATTCTATTTTATATGCAGAACTATAATCATCATTCGGCTCATAAGGATTGTCTATCTCTATGTAAAATGTTTTGTCTTGTGAAACAGTTGTTTTTGTGTTATTGTCATAATAACTGATTGTAAGAACTGCTTCAATTTTATTAATGCTTATGGGCGTGAAATTCAAATCAACTGTGCCAACCTGATTCGTATTGAGCGATGAAAAATACGGCCCGAGATCACCGTTAACGGATTCTCCGTAAATTGTTTCTAATGATTTAAGTGTTATACTGATACCATTAACATCATCCCCTCTATTCTTAAATGCAAACTGAACGGCTATTTCCTGACCCAAATTTATCATATCAACTTTGCCGTTTTTATCACTTCCGTCATCACCATCGCCATTCTTGGTGTTATGCAGAATAAACTTGTATGGCAAAACCATGTCCATATCGTCATTATCAACAATTACGCCATCATAAGGCACTGCATTTAATCCTTCATATTCATCACCTGCATTTGCATTGCGGTTGCTGTAATCTTGTTTGAAGTAATAAACAGGAACAATATAATCCGGTGACGTAACTTTTGACGGTTTAAAATAGTTATTCAACATATAACAAAAAAGCCCACCAGTCCAACTTATAACTTTTGGGAATAAATATTCTGCCATACTTTTGCCATCACTATCACTTAAAGTGTTTTGTGTGTTATAGTCCTTATATTTACTTTTTGTTGTTGTTGACATATTGATTATGAAATCATCAAAATTTGTTCCATAAAAAGGTTCATTTGGAATTATAAAATCAGGATCACCAGTGATAGATGTATCACCATATCTCCCGTGTTGTTGGCAATAATTCTCATAAGGGTCGCCGCCGGTATGTGCCTGGAGAAGAACATGTGCCGGTGAACTCATATCCTGCACCAAATGCGCTATTCGTCCCAAATACCAGTATGCTTCAACTTTCCTGCCTTGTGCATAATATGATGCGGCTATCGGCAGAAGTTCATTTGACCATGTCTTTGCATCTTTCCATTCAACTAAAAGAAAATACAGCCCTTTCCCTGTGTCAGGATTGTAAAAATGTGTAAGTGTTTCTTCATAAGGATATGAATAGCCATCTTCATCTATGCTTCCTTGAATAAGATATGATTTGTAATCTGAATCAGTTATTTCTTGTGTAGTGGCGGTAAAAACGGGTAGGGTTAATGCTTTATCACAAATCCATGGATGTGTCAATTTACTACTCGGACTCGTATGTAGACCATAGACATATTTTGATGATATTGTCATCATAGTACTGACAAAAAGAATTGTGTTTATAGCACGTTTGTTCATAATATAACTAAAACATTAAATTGACATTCAATGACGTCTCACCTAGAATTCTTCCTTCAATGATAATTGTCGGATTACCAAGTTTATCAGGAATTTTTATCCCAATTATTATATTGTATGGGTTGGCTGTCTTGAATTCCAATTTAGATACCCCGCGCAATGTCCTTGTTGATTGATAACTATATATTGTGTAATTTAATTTAATTTTTGATGAGTTATATCCTACGCCACCGTAATATATCTTTTTTGAAATGCTTTTGTTGAACAATAAATTTAAAGATACTTCTTCTATTGTTCCTTCCAAAGTATATTTGCTATTATACCCATCAACAAATTCATTAATTGGCTTCACGCCCTCTTCGGGAAAATTTTTTAGGATAATGCCCCATTGGAAATTATTATATGAAATTGAATAGTTCCCTCGGGTATTTACTTTTATTTTTGAGGTTTTTATTATATCCACATCAATTCCTGTACCCAAAAGCAATCCATGATTACCTGTAAAAAACCAATCTGTGAAGTATCGAATCCTCAAAGTATCAGAACTATATGTATAATTTTTAACATTCATTTCTGTATTTTGAAATCCTATTTTCACATTAGGCGAAAATCTGCCAATTTCTAAATAACTTAATAATGTCAGATTGAATCTCCTTTTAAATTCGCCAATTGGTTCCTGGTTTTTATCATAATCAAAATATTTTGTCCCATATGCCACATTACCATTCGAAACATCATACATATATAACCAATTTGGCAAATAAACTGCATTCAAATTGCTATTAAAAAGATAATTTGTTTCAATTCCCAAAATTATTTTTACCTTTTTCTTATTTTGTGTTGATAGATTATCAGTTTTTGTGTCTGATTGCGATACTGGCATTGTTTCAGGGGGTTGTGAAAATACTAAATTTGATGACATAAATAATAGTAAAATCATAATTGATATTTTTATCATTCAAAATACCCTTTCGTTATAAAATTTAACTACCATCTTCATCTATGCTTCCTTGAACAAGATATGATTTGTAATCCGAATCGGTTATCTCTTGCGAAGTGAAAACGGATAACGTTAATGTTTGACTAGAAATCCACGAATGTGTTAATTTATTATCGGGAGTCGTATGAAGACCATAAATGTGTTTTGATGAAATTGCTGAAATAATAATGAGTAAAAGAATTGTTCTAAAAAAAGGTTTATTCATACCATCATTCAAACATTATATTGGCTCTTAACGATGTCTCGCCTAAAAATCTTCCTTCAATTATAATTATAGGGTTGCCAAGATTATCGGGAATTTTAATGCCAATTATTACATTGTATGGGTTGGCTGTTTTGAATTCCAATTTGGATATCCCTCGTAATAATTCTGTTGAGTGATAGATATATATTGTGTAATTTAATTTAATAAGCGAATAATTATATCCAATACCGCTATAATATGTATTTCTTGAAATGTTTTTGTTTAACAACAAATTAAAAGATATGTCTTCTATTGTACCATCTAAAATATATTTACTATTATACCCTCCAACAAATTCATTAATTGGCATTATGCCTTCTTCCGGAAAATTTTTTAGAGTAGTACTCCATTGAAAATTATTATATGAAATTGAATAGTTACCCCGGGTATTTACTTTTATATTTGAAATTCTCATTAAACTCACATCTAATCCTGCACCCAAAAGCAATCCTGGATTGGCACTAAAAAACCAATCTGCAAAATATTGGTTCTTCAACTTATCAGAATTATACGTATAATCTCTAATTTTCATTTCTGTATTTT
>JBFLWK010000141.1 GCA_040757695.1 Elusimicrobiota bacterium | reverse complement strand
CGGCGACAAAGTAACTGCACAAACTATACAGAAATACATCCAATATCAAAGAGCAGAAGAAGACAGACGCCAGTTAAAACTTGACTTTTAAGATACCCCGCAGCTTGCTGCGGGGAGTATGTCATTCGGGGGTGAGCGTAGCGAAAGTAAGCCAAGTTGCCGAAAGATAAAAGTCAGCCGGGTTACCGAAGATAATTTGTGTTTGTAAATCAGGCACAGTTTGTTTTAGGTAACTCGGTTTTTTATTTTACAAAACAACAGAACAATCAATATCCGAGACGGCAAAGGCGGGAAAGACAGAGTTGTGCCATTGACAAAAGTATCTGCTGGATATTTGAGAGAGTATATAAACAAAGTGAGACCGAAACTGCAAAAGAACGGGAATGCCAATGGGACAGTATTTCTTAATCTTAACGGCAGAGAATTTGACCGACAGGGCTTGTGTAGATTGATATTGAGGTATGCGAAAGTGAGCAGAATCTCAAAGCCAGTGACAGCACATATATTGAGACACAGCATAGCGACGCATCTTTTGGAAAACGGTATGTCAATAAGATACATCCAGGAATTTCTCGGGCATAAATCACTTGGCACAACCCAGCAGTATACCAAAGTGACAATAGAAGATTTAAGGAACCAATACAACAAATATCATCCGAAGGAAAGAAGAAAAAACTAATGAGCAAACAGTGTCCACATTGTAAAGGAAATAATCCAAATGAACTTGAGAAATGCCAGTGGTGCGGGAAAGGGTTTGATGATATGGTAGTAATTGCTAAAGAAAATAAAGATGATAAAAAAAATGGGATGAATGGAATAAAAGTATCAGAAGATAGAGAAAAGAAAAAACAGGATGAGGCGTTTGAAGAAATAGGAGAACTTGGGAAAGAGGAAATAGGTAGTGTAAGAAAAATAATAAAAGAATTCAAAAAATTTTTAAAAGAGTTGTGGTGGCTTGGAGAAAAACCAAAGAAATATCCTAAACCCAAGAGTTTTTGGGATTTAAGTCAATTATCAAGGTCTACAATGACATTAAAAGAAATAAAAGTGTATTTGCAAGATTTTTATAAAAGATTAAAAGAAAGAAAGTTAAGAATAGGCGAAGTGATAGAATTTTCATTATATGAAATTGTATTTCTAATTTTTCTTTACAATGGACTACTAGTTATATTTCCGACGATCCATGAAAATATATACATTCAAAAATTTACAAGTTCAGGGGTTAATTTTCTTTTACTCATTTGTTTTTTTTATTGGCTTTTAATAAACATTCAAGGTGTGTTTCTTATAGAGAGATCTAATGGTAATGTTTCACTATTAATAACACTTGGAATCATTTTCCCACTATCAATGATAATAATGTATTTTTTTGATTTGCTTGTTGGGTTTGATGCTAAAGAAATTCAATTAATAGAATATCCTATACATTCACCAGGTTTATGGTTTTCTTTCTTAATTAGTCCTATTTACGGTTTTATAGTATATATATTAGTGAAAAACCATCTTAGAAAAAAAGTAAGAAAGAAATGAGAAAAAAAACAAAATTTTCTTGGATAATAATTCTATTGATTGTTCAGATTGCTTTTATGCTGGCAACACTTCCTGCGATAACTCTAAAAGAAGTATTAAGTCGTTTGAATGCAGGAAAAACATGGGGCGAACATGCAAAAATTTGGGGCAACGCAATAGCTCGTGCTGTAGGAGGAAAAGTTGCTACATCTGATTTCTTGCCGAAATTTCTTTTAGGGACAGGAATAGCACAAACGGCGTTAACAGAAAAAACATCTATTCGTGGATGGTCTGTCTGGGCGACAGCAACAGGATTATCTAAACTAGGACCAAAAGGAATTGCTGCAGCTACTGCTCTTCGTGTAGGATATCCATATTACAAAAACTGGGTAAGATTTCCGCCGCCACCGCCTCCTCCACCTGATATACCCGATGACCCTGGGAAAGATATTCCTGATGAATATTATGGAGTATCTTCAACTGAAGTGGGTTATGATGTTTTTACAGATGTATTTATAAACATTGGGAACTTTGTTTTTGGTTCTATTCCATATAACGAATCCTACAATGCACAAATAGAAAGAGTCCACAGTAAAATTTTATCTGAAAATCCCGAATATGAAAACCATCTTTTGGATTTGGAGCAAAAGTCAGAACAAGCATATATTGCTGCAACAGCAGTGCAAGACAAAGTTATGCTATTATCAGGAACAACATATTTCCCATATTTTAAATCGGTCGATGAGGTAAATAATTTTTTGAATGGACTAACTTTGGAACAAAGAACGGAGATAAATAATCTTAATCAGCAATATAAAGAAAAACTTATGGTTTTTGATAAATCAGCGGAAGTAATTTTGAATGACCATCGTAAAGCATATGATGCAATAATTTTAAGGAACGGATATTGGGATGAAGCCAGTAAATTGTTGAATGCTGTATTTATTCCAAATGCATCTGTAAATATCGACGAAGATTGGAGCAATTATAAAACTTTGGTAATTCCATCGGGTGGGTTTTATGGACTTGATGGCTCGGTATCGTTTAAGAAAAAATTGGCTGAATATGTATCTAACGGTGGCACGGTGATAATATTCTCACAACAAAAAGGATATGAATACAGTGTTCTACCCAATTCACTAAAGGCATATGGCTGGACAGAAGACCAATCTTGCCACAGTAATGCGGTATATATAAGCACATATCATCCAATGTTTGCAGGACAGATAGATTCTACCCCTGACATGAATGTAGACGGTTATTTTACGAATTACCCTGCGAATGCAAAGGTGCTTTTAAGACGCACGAAGAACAATATGCCGTGCCTTATAGAATACACAGTAAAAGGTAGAGAGGTAGAAGGTAGACAGGTAGAAGGGAGAGTCATAGCAACCACATTTTACAGCGATTTCAGTTATGCGCAGGGCTCACTATCACAAGAAGAAAAGACACTTATCCAAAACCTACTCGCATACGCTAAAGACCCAACTACACCTGCGACACAACAACTACGAGCAATACCATATACTGGAATATCATTTACACTGAACACACCAGAGCAGACATTGATACAGGGGCAGAGAAGTGTGGTGTATGCGAATGTTTTTAACGAGACAGCAGAGCAAAAAACAGTTATAGTAAAGATTGCGGAAGGGCATGGTCTTGTAGCATCCGAACCAAAATGGGAAAAGAGTTGGTGGTATGAGCCGACGGAGAGTG
>JBFLWK010000140.1 GCA_040757695.1 Elusimicrobiota bacterium | reverse complement strand
GTGCTTTATGAGGAAGTGTTATTGAAGAGCCGTGTGTGGGCAATCTGCAAGCACGGTTCTGCGAGGGGCACGACAGCCCGATAGGGCTGTCACCACAAGGAGGTTATAAAGATGTCTACTCAACAAAGAATTATATTTATTTTAATGGTAATCTCACTTGTTTTTCCATCTATAGTTTTTGGGAAAGTAAAAATTACTGTTACTGCAAGATGTTTTTTTGGAAGCATTGTAATGACTAAAGAGAAATTTGAGAAAAAGACAGGTATTGAGGTAATTATGAATGATACCTGTGCAGGATTAGATGAAGGTGTAAAGAGTGTAATTGAAGGGAAATCAGATATTGGAACTATGGCAAGAGCATTGACTGAAAAAGAGAAGAAAGCCGGTCTAGTAGAAATTCCATTATCTGTAGACGGTATTGCTGTTTTAGTTAATAAGGATAACAAAATTAATGAAATTAGTACTGAGGATGTTTTAAATATTACGGCAGGAAATATTAGAAACTGGAAGGAAGTAGGTGGAAATGATTCGAAAATTTTGATTTTCACTCAGCAGTGTGGAGCATCCGAAGAAAAGATACTGGAATCCCTTTTTAAAAAATATGGTATTAATGTAGATAGGGAATATCTTTCTAAGGTTGTTGTTGAAGCGGATATCACAGATACTCTTGTTCAAAGAGTAGAAGCATATAAATCTTCAATTGCACTTGTTCCACAGATGTTTCATACCGAAAAGGTTAAATTTCTGAAAGTTGATGGCTGCCTTCCAACAAGAGAAAATGTTCTTGCAAATATTATCGAACCCGAAAAGGAAAAGATTATTAAAAAATATCCTCTCATAAGGCCTCTCAATCTTGTAGTAAAGGGAAAGCCAAAAGGTGAAGTAAAGAGATTTATAGATTTTATGATAGGCAATGAAGGTAAAGAAATAATTGAGAAAAATTTGTCAATGGATTGGTTAAAAGAAGGCTTCTAATAAATCTTGGAAGTTTATTCTTATTGCATTCAGAATAACTTTTCAACAATCTTAGGTAATTAAATTTATTTTTAATTTATAAATAATGGATTACATCTTTCCAAAGATAGCAATAGGATATCTGATTTTTATAATCACAGGATTGGCGTGCTTTCCAAAGTTTAAATTGACTGAAAGAACTCCAAAATTTATTTATCTTTTCCTTATTTTATTATCACTAATTATATTTGGAAGATTCATTCTTTGGAGTTGTTGTAAGATTGGTCTTGTTAATATATGCAATTATTGCTCATTTTATAAAAGATGTTTTGGAGAAGATAGCTCTTCATTGTTTTGGAAAATTCGCATAGAATTTTTTCATTTTATATTTCAATAGACTCTTATAACATTCTCTTCATTTACTATAGGTACATTGATTGCTTCTTTAAGTATGAATATATATCACAAAATACCTATAAATTTAAAAACGGCAATCCTGGCAGGAATATTTTTACCATTATGTACATGCGGTATATTCCCTTTGGTTAAAAGTCTTATGTTAAATAAGAATATTAAAGGGTATGTTATATTAACATTTTTACTTATTACTCCTATGTTGAGTCCGTATACAATTTTTCTTTCCTATTCTATATTAGGTGTAGAATATCTTGCTGCAAGGGTAATATGTGCCATTCTAATTGCAGTTGTTGGAGGATTGATTATTACAAGTTTTTCTGAATTCGAAGAGAAAAGAATGCTTATTTTAAATCAACAAAAATCTAATATCTGCAATCCTTTGTATATAAATAAAAAGATAAATTATATTGATTATGGGCTCTTTTTTTTCAGAACAATGAGTAAGTTTGTTTTAATAGGAATTGTAATAGGCAGTTTATTGTCGACATTTTTACCTCCACAATTTATTGATAGATATATCAATAATACATTATTAGGTTTATTTTCTACTGTATTTGTTGCTATTCCGGTAAATATATGTTCAGGACAAGAAGTTATCTTATTGAAACCTTTACAAACTCTGGGTCTAACAATGGGGCATCAGATAGCATTTACAATTGCTGCTACAGGTATTTGTGCTGGTGTCCTCCCATTATATTATTCACTTTTTGGTAAGAAACTTACGTGTATAATTGTATTTTATTTTTTTATAAGTGCAATAAGTAGCAGTTTTTTGATTAATTGGATAATTAAAATCTTTTTATAAAAAGGAGGAGAGATGGAAGGAATAAAAAAATTATTTTGGTGGAAAGGTTTTGGTATACGAAATAAAATTTTAATTTCAATTATTTTTTCAATAACAGTGATAATAGCAGCAATTCTTATTTCTGTAATTACTTCTGAAACGAGGAGAATATTAGCAAATAAACAGGAATCAGTAAAAAATATTATAAATTCTGTTGATAACGCATTTAACCAACAAATGATGCAGATGGACTCTTACGGGGCTTTATTAACGAGAGATCGATATCTTAATGAGACAATAAGGACAACACTGTTTACTGGGGAAACTCAGGAATTAATAAAGCACATTGTAAATCTAAAAGCTGATATGAAACTTTATAATCTTGTTGTATGTGTTCCAGAAGGTAAGGTACTTGCTGATGCAATGCTTGAGATGAAATATGCTGAAGAAGCAAAAATAGATTTTTTATTTGAGAGAGGGAAGAAATGGAGAACAATATCAAGTTTAGTGTTAGAGAATGAGAAGTTTTGGATGAAGGCATGTGTTCCCATCAGAGAAAGAACGAAACTTATAGCAATAGTCATAATGTATAATGAAATTGGAAAGGAATTTGTAGATGAAATAGAAGAAATAACAGGAGCAAAAATAGCTCTTTTAAAAGTTACAGGAGAAAATAAAGGTAAAGTGGTGATTTCCGCAATACCAAAAATGGAAGGGATTGAGATAGAAAATGATTCTATCAAGAAAGCTCTATCCACTGACAAAACGGATTATATATTGAATTATGTTGTAGGAGATAAGACAAATATAGTAGGAGTTAAACCTCTAAAAAATTTGAAGAATGAAGTAATAGGAATATCAATGAACATAGTAAATACTACGGATATAATTGCTATGAGGAGAGATTTAGCAAAAGCTATAGGAATAACGGCAATTTTTGGATTAATTATCAGTTTTTTAATGGCTTTCTTTACAGCATGGGTCCTATCTAAGCCAATTTTAAAATTAGTTGAAGGAACACAAAGATTAGCTAGTGGAGACTTCAGTTATCGACCTGAAAAACGGCTATAAACACTGTTTTTTTGATACGGCTCGTCGGAACCACTATAAAATATATTTGCAAATTCATTCAAATCAAAGGTTTGACCTTTGAAATTGCTCTTTGAATTTTGA
>JBFLWK010000139.1 GCA_040757695.1 Elusimicrobiota bacterium | reverse complement strand
AAGAGTTTATGAAAAAATTGGAAAATTTACTAAAAATTAACCATAGTATTTACGCCATTTTTTATGAGTAAAAAAAATATTTTTATTTTTGCATGTAAAATATAAAAAAAGTACTGTAAGTACTGTAAGGTATCAAAAAATATAGTATTTATAACGTTTTTTGACTGTAAGGTGACTGTAAGGTGTACTGTAAGGTACTGTAAGGTACTGTAAGTACTGTAAGGTGACTGTAAGGTGACTGTAAGGTATTAAAAATATTATATTATAAGACTTTTTTATATATAAAAATTATACCTTACAGCCTTACAGTCAAAAAAAATTTTCTTCATGTAAAATTAAAAAAATATAAAAAGAATTTTATTTTTTACTCATTCGAAGATCGTTTAGTTCTTTATTGCCATTGATTTTTGAAGGCATTCCAATTAATTTTTATCATTCTAATCATTTTGTTTCTGAAACCTACAGGATAAGTATGTGTGCCTTTTGTTGTATGTATCCATTTCCTATCTTTAAAGGCTTTAATTATAGAGGAACTATCGAATTCACTTTTCTTAATGATTTCTTTAAATTTATGAGGAAAGATCCCTATGTATTCACCTTCTCTTATTACTCCATATATTTCACCTTTTTCTACCGTTGCCAGATGATCAGATTTATCAAAGCTATTTTGATTAGCCTGTATCCATGAAACAATATGCTCTAAAGCTCTTTGCGGGTAATCTCCTCTTTCTTTGTTTTCCCCACAGGTATAATTAAACATATTTCTTACTATGTCTTCTACTTTTCCACCGAATTTGAATATGTTTTCTGCCAGTCTTCCTGTTACCTGGACTGCTGCTAAATACTGAGCCATACGATCCGATATATTGTCTTTTCCTAATTTTGCCAGTTCCATTGTTGCATGTCTGTATTCTTCTCTTAAAGATATGTTCGATTGATGATATCCTCTGTTAAATAGTTCTTGTATGAATGCAGGTCCTGCCAGGCCATAGTTGTAATGCAGATCTGATTTTATTTTTTGTATAAGTCCAGACTGTTCTTCAGATTCAAAAGGTGAACCATAAAAGCTTATTATTCTTGCTTTAGCTCCTTCAAATTCTGTTACTCCCGATAACTGACTTTCTCCTGTAGAGAAGGCAATAGTTCTCCAGTGTGAAGTCTTTTGAGTTCCTTTAAGAGCTCCTCTGAGTCTTCCTGTTCCGTTAGCAATCATATATAGTGTATTTGCTATAGATTTTTCATTAGCCGTCTGGGAGTCGTCAAGGAATATGGGAAGATGATTAAAGAGACATGCCAGGCGTTCAATAGATACTTTTGTCGCATCCCAGGCAATTATAAGTCCTCCCTGTTCTTTTATTGGTAACCCCCATATTGAAGCTGCTATTTCAATAACGGTTGTTTTCCCTATAGAGGTTAATCCCCAGTTGTCTATTATAAAGTTCGGAGCGTCAAGGAGTTCAAGAAGTGGAGGAGTCAGGGAAGCATAAATCTGAAACATTACCCTCGGATAGTCAATACATCGTGTTATACCTCTTTTCCAGTCGTCAATATTACCTTCCTGCCTTAAAGCTCTGGCGAATCTTTCATCACCCAATCCTTCAGGTTCAAATACTATTGATGTATTTGTTCCGATTGCTTTATCAGGAAGGACAAAGAAGGGAACACCTTTTTCCTTTTTCCATCCGAACCCTGATACAGTGGTTTTTTTAGGAAGTTGTTCATCATTAATAGCTTCAAAATCATTAATAAAGTGAACTATTTCCTTACAATTAAGTGAGTTTACAGGGAATCCTTTACCTGCCAGTTGAACAACTTTTCTATGGTCTAAAAGGGTTGCTCTTTCTTCGTAAAGTGTTTTCCAGTTTTTATCTCTTAAGTAAGTTAATTCCAGTTTTTCCTGCATAAAGTCAAGGTTTCTGGATCTTGAAGAAACAAAAAACGGTGCTGTAGCAACTGGTGTTTCCTTAACTTCATTTTTAGCACAGGTTATTCTTATAAGCCCCTGGTTATTTAATATCCATCCGGAAGGGAGGAGGAAGTTTTCTGCTCCGGGTGCATCCGGAAGGAAGTTTTTTAAAGGGAAAGTTTCAATCCCTTTATTAAGTTCCTGATATCGTTTTTCAATCATCTGCCGTATGTGGTTAGTGTCTATATTAAGCTCTTTTGAAGTATGTTCTATGAAAGAATCCAGTACCAATCCTTTATGATTTTTAGCTTCTTCCAGGAGATCTATTTTAGCTTTTTCTATAGTTTCTTTGTTTAATGACTGGTATTTTGATAGAAACTCTTTTTTTAACCATTCTCCTGATGTAACAGCTTTTTTAAATAATGTTTCATATTGTGATAATCCCTGAGTTTTTATGAAGTCATCGGGATCTGCTCCGGGAAGGTCTATAACAAAGGTGCATAATCCTATTTCTTCGGCGTATTTAATAGCCTCTTTTGTAGCTTTTTTACCTGCCGTATCAGGGTCAAATGAGAGGTATAAAACTTTAGCTCCCCCCCTCTTAAGGGAGAGGAGTTTTTCAGGTTTAATGTCTGAACCTCCGAAACAGACAAATTCCCCTGTCATGTTATGTTGCTTAATACTGGCTACCTGTGCGGTGAGCCAGTCGAATTCTCCTTCAAGGCATATGACATGTTCGCTGTCTTTAACCACAAGATTACATGCTTCAAAACCCATAATGGACTTATCTTTTATTTCTCCTTTAAAGCCTTTTTGATATTTAATGTCTTTTGTTTTAGATGGTTTTCTGCCCTTAAAGCCCAGGGTATTTCCTGTTTCGTCTTTGTAAGAGAATATAAGGCAGTTATTCTGAAAACACTTCTGAAGGACATTGCTTTCCTGTATAGCTTCATGGCTGAAGCCTTCTGAAAGAAGGTATTGTTCCACTGTTTCAGTCTGGGGGTAGAAGCCTATCATGGGAAAGCGTGTAATGTATTCCTGAGTTATTCCTCTTAGTTTAAGATATTCTTTTGTCTGTTCAGACCATGGATTCTCTAAAAGCTGTTTATGGAGGTATAAGGATAAAGAGTTTTTAATTTCCTGAATTTCATGTATGAGCTCATATTGTTCTTTTTCTTCCGGAGAGAAATCAATGTGAAGACCTCCGTTAAAGTTAGCCAGTGTATGTATTACTTTCCAGAAGTCTTTTCCTTTTACCGTGTGATTGAAACCCAGGGAGAGAGCTATGGCACCAAACCATGTGAGGAAATATCCGCATGACTGACATTTACCTGCAGGTATGCCTTCTTTCATGAGGAAGCTTGGTTTTTTGTCCTGGTGTGCCGGGTTAGGGCATGATGCCGTATATCCTCCTGAGTTTGGTTTAAAATTTTTTAAAGGTATTGCTCCTCCAGGGCCCCATATTTTTTCATGAGTAATTGATTTATAAAGGTTTGTTATAAACTGCATATATAAAAACTCCCTTCAAAAGATAAATTTTTTTAATTTATTAGAAGGGTTTATTATGATTTCCTAGAAAAAATTAATTAGACTTTTTAATTTGTCTATCTAGGTAAATCATTATGAATAAGTTAGACCAGTGATACCGAGTTCCAGCTCGGTATTACTCTTTCTAACCCATAAAACCCTCATTATTTTGACGTTTTGTTATTCTCTTTATAGTCTGTTAATTCCTTCTTTTTCGTCGTGCCAGATCTGTTATATCGTCGTGCCAGATTCTTTATTGCCTTATGACATAAGGTTTTTTCCGTGCCAGATCATATTTTAAATATTCTTTATTTTTTATAGAATTTATATTAGTAATCACGTATTTTTATAAAGTTAAACGTTATAAAGTTATATATATAAATAATTTATAGAGTTTACTTTCATAAAAT
>JBFLWK010000138.1 GCA_040757695.1 Elusimicrobiota bacterium | reverse complement strand
TAACCTCCTCGGAAATTTTTTGACATTTAAATTATATCATAATTTCCGAGGATACTCAAGAAATAATCAGACTGGAAATCACTATTTTTTGTTGGAATAAATAATTTTTCACCAGTAACTATTATAGCAAAAATCAGAAACAAAAAGCAACTTTTTTGTTGACTTTTTTAGTTATTATAATCTATAATAATAATATGAAAAAGAGTTTTTTTGTTCTGCTCCTTTTGCCTTACCTCCTTTGTTGCCGCCAGGCGGAAAAAGTTTCAGAGCAGAAGTTCGTTGCTCTTTTGAGCAGTAATTATCTCATCAACGAAGATATTGCTAAATTGCGAAAAGAAATAAAGAAGATAAAAATTTTTACTTATGCCACCATAGAACAAGAATACAATGCTCTGATGCTGCGGGAAAGAGGTCTGGAGGGAGAAATAGAAAAAATAAAAGTAAACCGAGTTTCTTTTGGTGAAGTCTTACAAATTCTCAAAAATAGTTTATCTGCCAATCTTGACCTTTTGGCTTCGGAGAAGGAATATTTACGTTGGCTTTCAGACTATCGTTATTATTCAGGCAAGGCCACTGAAAAACAGAGACTGATTAAGAAAAATAGTTTTTTAGCGAGAAGATATGCGTCCAGCATCAAAGCTGCCCAAGCCAAAGCGACTGAAGCAAAACAGAAGATGGAAATAGTGAAAATCAAATGTAATCAAAATTCACAAAAAGCCACGCAACTCCTAAAAGAATTAAATATACAAATTAGGATGAAAAATCTATTGTCCTATACCAACAGTGAAGAAATTTTTCAGTGAAATTCCCAGGGAAAGATAAATAGTCTTTGATTCAAAGCGAGATGGAAATTGGGGAATATATCTCCTTCATTTAGACCACCTCATCACTGAAGAGGAGATAAGCGAAAAAACGGTGTTGATACGGTGATATGCTGCTATGTATCACCAATCGTCAATGGGTTAGGGTAAAGAAGCCCGTATCGTCAATCTTGAGAAAGTTTGCACAGTTTTTTGGGTTTACATAGTTTCTTGGGTTAAAAAACTCAAGAAACTCAATGAACTCAATAAACCCAATAAACTTATTGACCGAAATGGGTATCATAACCGTAGCCCTTAACCGTTACCTTTTCATGCGAAACGGGCCTTGTTACTGTAACCATAACCCATTTTTACACCGACCAACGAAAAACAAAAGTATGGAGGCTTTAAGATGTTACGGCTTCTAAAAAAGAAGAAACTTGCCCGCCGTCAGTTTGGCGGAAAGGAAAAAAGACGCGGTGAGCGTCGTCAGAGGAAACCCCCCTCAGAGACTGCTGAACTCTGGGAAGAACTTGACAGACTTTCCCAGTTGGGAATGCCCAATGTCCGCAGCGGGAGAGATAGAAGAAAGCCAGAGTCAAAGAAGAATTAAATATAGGGTGGTAAAAAGTGGGAGGTAATAGAGGCAAACCGTCAAAACGCTCAAAACGTAGTTTGGTAAAGCGTTTTTCAAATAAACTGCTAAGATCATTCAGAATTTTACTAAAAGATGGGTTTTTATCATTCGCCAATCTGGTCTTTGTTTTTGCCAATCTCGTGTTGGGTTATTTTATTCTGCGTACCGCCGTTGTACAATTTAGAGAAACAAGAAAATATCAGGAGTGGCTAAGAAAAGAACAATCTCCGAGTCCCGATTTATCATTGGAAGTAACAAAAATTGATACTGTTCCACCTGATAGCGTAAGCATTCATTTTTCGCTTACAAATAGAGGGGACACAATTGCTAAAGAAGTTCAAGCACGCTTCGTAATGGATACTATAGATTGGAAGTATAAATTTGACGGTGTACCTGTAACTCAATATGATGCTGGCGGTTTGTCTGGGCACGAAATTGAGCATCTGTGATTATCAAGAAGTCGTTTATTGGGGAAAAAACGAATATTCGGTTAAGTTGCCATGGGTTTTAAGAATGAAAATACCTATTGGAACGCCAAAGTATATCCAAATTGGATATTTAATCGACTCAGATAGAGCACAGTTTACAAAATCATTTACATTCATTAATCCCTTCTTCCCTTATAAATAGGAGCGTGATACCAATTAGGTGACTTACGTAAAATTTTTGAAGTTTTGAGAGTCAAAATCTTTATTCTGAGTACAAGTGAAAAAAATGAAACGAGAGAAAAAACTAAGAGTTAATAGATTTAGAGTGGCAGAATCTAGAGTGCAATATTTTGCTCAAGATACTAAATCTCTTGAGAATTGCTTGGATAACATAATAGAGGGAGATAGTCTAACTGTATTAAGATCAATTCCTGACAATGCAATAAATTTAGTAATTACTTCTCCACCTTATTTCAAGCAAAGGGACTACGGGAAAGGTATTGGAAATGAAAAGAATGTTGAGGAGTATATAGAAAATTTACTTAAAGTTTTTTTTGAATGCATTAGGGTTTTGACGGATGATGGAAATATCATATTTAATTTAGGAGATAAATATCTGGGAGGCAGTCTACAACTGATCCCCTACCGGTTTGCTATAGAGGTGCTAAAGAATTTTCCTGTAAAGCTCGTAAACAATATTACCTGGGTAAAACTCAATCCTACGCCAAGACAATATCAGAAGAGACTTGTTAGCAGCACAGAGCCTTTTTTCCATTTCGTAAAAAGTGATAACTATTATTATGATTTTGGCGATTATATGAACAACAATGGGAGGAAAAACAAACGGACTAACGGTAATAAGATTGGAGAAAAATACTTTAAACTTATTGAAAATTCCAACCTTAGTTTGGAACAAAAGAAAACGGCATTTTGTGAATTATGGGAAGTAATAAAAGAAGTTAAAACTGGAAAGTTTGAGAGCTTCAGAATGAAGATAAAAGGGATACATTCTGAATCATTTGGCGGACAGGACGGTGGAAGAAAATATCAGCTTATGAAAAAAGGCTTTACAATTATAAAGATTAAAGGAGAGCCAATAAAAAAGGATATAATAGAATGTGCAGTTGAAACAATAAAAGGTTGTAAGCATCCAGCCATTTATCCATTATTTATAATAAAAGAGATAATAAAACTGCTTTCCAGACCTAATGATATTGTTCTTGATCCCTTTGTCGGAAGCGGAACTACGGCAGTTGCGGCGAAAGAACTAAATAGAAGATATATCGGGATAGAAATAAACGATGAGTATTGCAGGTATGCAAGGGAAAGGCTCAAGAATATTGGAGTCGGGAAACCATTGGAGCTTTTTGTATGGCAAAAGTAATTAAATACAAAGATAAACCACACACAGAAATACTACACGAAATTTATCAAAAGGCATTATCTATCTTTAATGAAGGAACTTTGCTTGAACTCAGACAAAGATTGGATGAACCTGAAAAATCAAATCTACAAATTATTATAGATAACTGCGAAAAGGGAAAAGGAGTTTTAACAGTTCTTATTCCGAAATTTACTTATTATTTTTGTTTACAAAACTAATTGAATATCGTGAACAGAAAGAAATTGAGTTGGCTAAACCTACAAATCTTCCAATATCTATAATCATTAATTATTTAAAACAACATTTTGAATTTAGGTATTCATCTCGTGGAGCCTCTAGATTGCCTACATTGGCTATTTATGCTATTTATCAATGTATGATAAAAGAATTAAAATGATTTAATGGAAAACTATTGATGCCTTTAGAGGAACACACATCTTCTGATAAAAGCTCAGGGATGGTGGGTGATGTTGAAGTCAGAGACGCAGATGGTAGAGTTTTTGAAGTAGTAGAAATTAAGCATGGAATTCCAATAAATACTCAGTTAGTCAAAGATACTTATGAAAAGTTTAAGTCTCATCCAATACAGAGATATTATTTGCTGACTACAGCGGATAAATATTTAACAGATAATGAAAATATTTTGAAAGAGATTTCCAGAATATTGAAAATTCACGGCTGTCAAGTGATTATTAAGGGGCTTCACCGATTTCGGTGCAAATTTTAAAGGAAGACGCTGAAATATCAATATGTTTGTTAGCTTTTCCGATTTCGGTGCAAACTGGGCAAATGCAGATCTTAGGAACTTGTGATTTAACAACCC
>JBFLWK010000137.1 GCA_040757695.1 Elusimicrobiota bacterium | reverse complement strand
GTAAGAAGTCAGAGAAAAATATAGTTGCCCAATTCATTGAGCGAATAAAAACCTGATAAACCTGGTCTGATGTTATGTCAGGCTCGGCAACTACAAAAAAATTAAAAGAGGAGGTTGGGTAAAATGAAAAGAGTAGGAATGTTGGTTGGCTTGTTTTTGTTTGTTATAGGTTGTTTTTCTGTTTGTGAGTAAAAGTTGAGGGGGTAAAAAATCAATGAATATGAAAATTTTAAGTAGAGTTATTTTGAAATTAAAGGTCATTTTTATTTTGTCTATACTGTTAATTATTGGAATAAAGTCCAATGCATTTGCAATTTTTAATTATTCAAGCACAACTTTTAATGGTTCGCAAAATAATTCTGATCGTGGTTACAGTATCACAGTTGATGCCTCTAGTAATGTTTATGTTACTGGCTGGATTAATGGTGCCAGTGGTGGGAATGACATCTGGGTAGGTAAATTTAACTCAGATTTGGTTCTTCAATCCAGCGTGTGTATTAATGGCTCAGCAAACACCACTGATGAAGGCCATGGGATTACCATTGATGGCAGTGGTAATCTTTATGTAATTGGCTATGTTCAAGAGACCACTGGCGGTTACAACATCTTTATTTCAAAACATTTTCAACCGTCAGAGCCGGATGAAACCTCACCGAGTGCAATTTCAACTTTAACTGCAGTTACTGGTTCAAATGAGGGGGAAATAGATTTGACCTGGACCGCTCCAGGAGATGATGGCACGCAAGGACAATTACAAAATGCAAAATACAGAGTACAGTTTTCAAGTTACATTGTGACCTGGAGTACAATGAGTGCGCAAAGACAAATTCCAGTTTCAGGCGTAAACCTTGGGGACTGGCAGTATTACACACTCACAGGGCTCACCGGTGAAACCACCTACTACATCCGCGTCTGGACAGGTGATGAGGCATTAAATTGGTCAGAAGTATCTAACGGTGCAACTGCTTTTACACTTCCACCAGCGCCTACAGGATTCAGCGGAATTGCTATATCCACAACTGCAATCAACTGGTACTGGACTGATAATTCTAACACAGAAACGGGCTTCAGAATAATTACAGACACAGGTGGAATAGTCGGTAGTGTGCTGGCAAACGCTACTTTCTGGGTAGAGACAAACCTCAGCCCAAATACTTCATACTACAGATTTGTTCAGGTTCACAATTTCGCGGGTTATTCTAATTCAGAGTCCGCGACTAAATATACCAAAGCAAATCCGCCAACAAACTTGACTGCATTAGTGATAACTCATAATACAGTTGACTTGTCCTGGTCGCACGGCGAGGGTGGGGCAAAGGACTATGAAATACAGAAATCTACCAATCAAACACAATGGCAATTTGTTGCTGACCTTATTAACTGGACGACTCGCCAAGTAACAGTCCTAAACCCCTGCACGACATACTGGTTTAAGATATCTGGGTACAACAATGATGGCATTGCTACTGATTTTTGTGATGAATTAAAAGTTGTTACTGAAAAGGCGCCATCGGCAAGTATCACAAGTATAACGCCAAATAGCGGACACAATATGCAAACAATATTTATAGAAAACCTTGCAGGAACGGGATTTGAAACCAACGCCGCAGTTAAACTTACCAAAACAGGAAAAACTGATATCAACGGCACAAATATTACTGTAGTGAGTGCATCCATGATTACATGTTATTTTGACCTTACAGGTTCTTCCACGGGACCGTGGACTGTGGTTGTGACAAATCCCAATGCGCAATCTGCAAGTTTATCAGATGGTTTCACAATAGTTTTTCCTACACCTGAAATATTAAGCATCACGCCGAACACATCTAAAAATGATAGCAGTGCAGATGTTACTATTGTGGGTAATTATTTTCACTCTGGCACAACAACTAAACTCACCAAAACAGACGAAAGTGATATCACCGGAACAAATGTGAATATAACAACCACAAGCATAACCTGCATTTTTGATTTAACAGGTAAAACTGTTGGTTACTGGAATGTGGTAGTTACCAATTCAGACAGTCAATCTGATACTTTAACTGATGGGTTCTTTGTCTCTGAGCCACCACCTGCAGGGAGTACACTTCAGGAAGAAAAATCTCAGGATGTTGGTACTGCCGGAGGAACAGTTGAAGTGTCTGACACATCCAGTAAAATAAACAATGCTGGCGTGGATATTTCTTCAGGGGCACTTAGGTCTACTTTAACTATATCTATTAGCGTGGTGATTAACCCGCCGCCAACGCCCAGCGATATGAATTCAGTAGGCGAAGCAGTGGACTTTGGCCCCACTGGCTTGGTATTTAATTATCAGGTTACTATACGACTGCCTTTTACGCAGGCAATGTTAGATGCAGCAGGAATTAGTGACTTAAATTCGTTGCGAATTTACAGTTACAATACTACAACTGGTGCATGGGAAGAAGTTCCCGGAGCAGTGCCTGATGCGGCTAATATGTTTGTGTCAGTAAATGTTAGCCATTTCACTTTATATAGGATAATGGCGGCACCGGCAGCCGTCAATCTTGGCGGTGTTAAAGTTTATCCCAATCCTTGCAAGATTGGCGGAGGTGGCAGTTTCGGGGCAAATGTTGTAACCTTTGATAATCTCACTGCAAAAGCAAAAATAAAAATATACAATATTGTAGGCGAAATAGTGCATGAGTATGATGAAAATGATGGCGACGGTAAATACGAGTGGAATGCAACCGGCATTGGTAGTAACAAGGTAGCCCCTGGAGTGTATATTTATCTGATAACAAACCCTGATAATAGATCAGATAAAGCAAGGAGCAAGATTGCAATAATAAGGTAGTGTTTAGGAGGCGAAAATATCATGAAAAGTTTTACTAATTTATCAGTATTGTTTGTAGTAATGGTGTACATTTGTGTAAATGTATGCTATAGCAGTTTCAGTGGAGACGATGCGGGAACAACTTCAGCGCAGTTTTTGAAAATCGGTGTAGGCGCGAGAGCAATAGGAATGGGCGAAGCATACGGTGCAATAAGTGACGATGTAAATGCAATATACTGGAATCCAGCGGGGCTAAATAAACTATCAGGCAAGGAGGCTTCACTAATGCACTGCATTTGGTTTGAGGATATAAATTATGAGCATGTAGCGTATGCCCAGCCAACTAAAATGGGCATATTTGGCGGCGCAATAAATTATTTATCAATGAATGGAATAGAAAAATATAACAACCAGGGTAATGCATCAGGCGAGAAATTTACACCGACAGACCTGGCAATAACAATAAGTTATGCAGTGAAAATGGAGAATATATCGTTGTTGGAGAATATTCTATTGGGCGCAAACTTAAAATATATTTCAAGCACAATAGATGATGCCAGTGCAAGTGCAGTAGCACTTGACATAGGTGGAATTTATGATAAATTGCAAATAGCAAACCGTACATTGCAAATTGGTTTAGTATTCCAGAACATTGGAACATCTATGAAATTCTCAAAAGAAGATTGTCCACTGCCTATGAACATAAAGGTTGGCTCTGCCTACACATTGGAACTTGGGGGTAGTCCGTTGTTAATAGGATTAGACATAAATGTGCCAATAGATAATGAAATAAGAGCAAATTTGGGTGTGGAATATACGCGCAGTTTCAAAGAAGAATTTAAAATAGGCCCGCGACTGGGATATAAAACTAATAATAAAGAACTGGGCGGTTTATCTGGCTTAAGCGTAGGAGTAGGGTTTGGCTTTAGACGATATGGTTTTGACTACGCATGGGTGCCATACGGAGATTTAGGTATCACCCACTGTATTTCAATATCTGCGAAGTTTTAGTTTCTAAACCTCAAAAAATTGTCACCAACGAGCATATGTCAAAAATATAGCATTTTCACGCATTTTTCGGGTTAAATCATTTTGAGAGATGGTAAATAACGGGGGAGGTGATAAAAAAAGGAAATGGTAGCGGTGCGATTACTATCGCACAAAAAAATTGAAAAAGGAGGTTGGGTAAAATGAGTGTGCCAAGAAAGTTCCTTAAATTCTTGTCGGTGGAAGTCCGAACTGGATAAAGGGTAGCGACCAGTCCAACACCAAATCCCACAGTTAATAAGGCAACGAACTAACTGATGCTGGG
>JBFLWK010000136.1 GCA_040757695.1 Elusimicrobiota bacterium | reverse complement strand
ATTTTATATTTGTTTAACAACTTAATAGCGTCCAAATTTTGCTTTACAGTAGTATATTAGATATTACTGCCATTTCACCACCTAAGACCTGAATAATGTTTGGGAAGTTGTTTTTTAGAAAGATGGATAATTTTTTAACATATAAATAAGCCGGGGTTAAAACAGCGCTAAAATCGATTATATCGGGATTGTAGGATTGAATTTTATTTTTGATTTCTTCAAAAGAAGGTCTGAAATAGTCCAAATCATAAAAATAGCACTCGCAATTCAAAGATGGGTCCAAACCTTCCATAACTCTTGAAATACCAACCGGCGGATAGTCAGTTGGATAAGGTCCTGATGGAATATTTATCAATAATATCTTTGTCATTTTTTGCATTTGCCGAGGAATATTTTCAACATTAACTTAATTTTAGGAAAACTGTCAAAAATTTCTTCAATAAAAAACATATGGATTTGATACCAGTCGAATTTCCTATATTTTAGAGCAATCTTTAATTCTTCAAAAGCAAATTTCCATTTTCCTGCTTTTATAAATCTTAAAATTAAAAGCACTCTAAATGTAGTATAATTTTTAATAAACTCATCGTCAACAAAAATTTCTGAAGGTCTGTATACTTTCTCTTTTCTTAATTCATCAATTGTTGCTAATAATTTAGGAACTGCAAGTTTTACATTATAGTCCTTAATTACGCGTTGATGTCCCCTTTTTGCAATGTTTTCTCTTTCTGCTTCGTGTTGCAGATAATACTTTACTTTTTCAAGCAGTTCTTCTTTAGTACGAAATATAACAATTTCCTTATCAAATTCAAACAGGTTTTCAAGACCGAAATAATACTCGCTCAATACAAATCCACCGCAAGACAATACTTCCAAAAGTGTTCCTTTTGACCCCTTTATTCGTTTTTTAATCGGGTTTTTCTTAACTATTTTTGATTTATAATAAAGCCCGGTAAGATTTAAATTTATTTTGCTTCTATTAAAAATTTCAATTTTTTTTCCCTGAGAAATCACTCCGCTATCAGAATCCCAGCCAAAAGTTTTTATATTGATTCCATTTTTTAGAAGATAGTTTATATATTTGCTTCTCCCAATCCTACCCGTTATAGTTCCCACAAAAGACACATCTATATCCTTTTTAACATTTTCTTTTTTGTAATAATGTGTAGTGTCAAGATAACTGTAATAAAAAAGAGAGTTGATGCCGATTTGGCGAAGTCGGTATGGTGTTACAAAATCGTCAACAATTACCAAATCCATTGCTTGAGCATAATATTGTATAATTGTTTCATAGTAATATTCTGCATCACCCGTTTCCATTACCAGAAATAGATCTTTTCTTAATTTTTCAAAAAAACTAATATCTAAATAAAACTCCCATTGTGAAACGCCAACATAGATAACAGAATTTATTTCGTTTTTTTTAATGTAATCAGTCAAATAGGCATGAGTTCCGTAGAAACCATATTTATTATAAATTTCTTGGATATCTATAAATACGGAATTATTACTTAATAAAGTTTCAATCAAGTTATTTCTTGAATCTGCCAATGTATTTTTATATATGCTTCCAATGACTAAAATTTTTAATTCATTCATTGTTATCTTCAGAAAAATAATTTTTTTTCTTTAGGTATTCGTTTTGATTATTTAAAAACCAATTCCATGTTTCTTTCAAACCATCCAATAAAGAAGTTGTCGGGTTGTAATCAATTAGTTTTTTTGCCAAAGAAATATCCATTACTCTTTTAGGAAATCCAGCAGGTTTACTTTGGTCAAACTTATAATTAAAATCAATAAATTTATGAAGTGTTTCTACCAATTCCCGTATAGTTGTTCCTTGTCCACTACCTAAATTTACAAAACCTGCTTTCGTGCCATAATAAAGTGCCAATATGCAACCTTCAGCCACGTCTCTGCTATAAACAAAATCTCTAACAGCAGAACCGTTACCCCAAACAACTAACGGTTCTTCCTCTGAATAAATACGGTACATTAGCGATGGGATTACCATTGCATTTTTGGGGTCAAAATTATCACCAGGACCATATACATTTGCAGGTCTTACAATTGCAAAGTTGTCAAGATTATACTGTAGTTTATATGTGTGTATTTGCAGTTCAGCCATTCGTTTACTCCAACTTGTAAGTTCCATTGGAATGCTGTCAATACGGTAATCCGATTCCTTGAAAACTTCAGCGCTGGTATAAGTCCCAATTGTACTCGTATAGACAACCTTGCTAACTTTATTCATTCTGCATGCTTCCAATACATTTGTGTTCATCATCAATAGCGTTACAAAAATACTTGCAGGTTTTTTCTCTACAATTTCAATAGAACCTTTAATTCCTGCAAGATGAAAAACAAAATTAACATCTTTGGTTATTTTTTTACAAAACTCAAAATTTGTAAGATCGCCATAAATATGTTCCACTTTTGGGTTTATATTTATTTTATCAAGTGAAACTATTTTGATATTTGTCCCTATATTACATAAAATATCTACTACCTGTCTGCCGATAAGACCGGTTCCTCCGGTTACTAAAACATTCTTGCCAATAAAACTCTTTAATACTTCATCTTTAATCATACTTCTTTCCGATTCGGATAAACTTATCAAAAACTTTACATACGAGTGGTGCGAAATGTTTGCCTGTTTCCGTAATAGTAATTGTATCGTCAGAAAGTTCTATTATACTATCTTTGGCAAATTCTTCTAATGCAGTTTTCTCTTCTTTAAAATATTTTTTGAATTCAATACTATATTTTTGTTCAATATCACGACAATTTAAAGAAAAATAGGTACGTAAATCGTGAATAATATTTCGTCTTAGAACGTCGTCGTCATTTAATTTATAACCGCGAAATATTGGGAATTTACTATTTGTAATAGATGTTTCGTAATCCGGTATTGCATAAATGTTATGTGCATAATAATAATCTGTAATTCTACTTGCGCTGCTAGTTCCTATACCAATAATATCATGATATCTTCCCGGGGTATAACCTAAACCACTCCAAAAGAGTGTTTTGTTTTTCAATCCTTTTGCCACATCATCTGTTGGTTTTGCAAAATGGTCCACTCCGATGTCAATATAACCATTATTTATTAATCTTTGATGAGATTCGACGAAAAACATAGTTCTTTCATAAGCATTCGGGAGTTCAGATTCTTTCATCAGTTTTTGATGTTGTGAAAATTCAGGTGACATTATCAAATAGAGAAGACAAATCCTATCAGGTGACAATTTTATTACAGAATCAATTGTCTTTCTGAATGATTCTCTTGTTTGCTTAGGCAGTCCACAAATAATATCAAAATTTACACTTTTAAATTTCTTTCTGATATCAGGTATAAGCAAATTTTCTGTTAATTCAAGTGGTTGTATTCTGTTAACCGCTTTTTGTACTTCTGGATCAAAGTCCTGTATACCTAAAGATATCCTGTTAATTCCTTTTAAATGATAATATAGAAGATCTTCTTTTGTAGTAACCCGAGGGTCTATTTCAATTGTAAATTCGTCTAAATTTTTTATATTAACAATTGGTTGTAATTTTTCTATAAGCTGGTCAAACTCTTTTCTATATAATATAGTAGGCGATCCACCGCCAAAATGGATTTCACGAAAATTAGGCATAACAGAGTTTTTATCAAAAAATTCATGATATAAATCTATCTCGCGGTAAAGGTAGTTCAAATAATCCTTTACTCTTTCATAATCATTTGTAACAAATGTACGGCAGGTGCAGTAAAAACATCGCCTCCGACAAAAAGGAATATGAACGTATAGCAATAGTGGGATATCTTTCCTATAAGAAAACACACTTTTTAAAGCGATTCTAAAATCGGTATCATTAAATTTCTTTGACCAAAAATTTTTATGAGGATATTCTCCGTACATAAATGCACTGCTGACATCATATTTTTTTATTAAATTGTTCATTATATCCATGTCTATTTCCCCTATCATGTTGTTTTTAGTTTTTTCCATTTTACTGTAGTTTGGCAAATTTCCCATTTCTCTAATGAGAAATAGGGTGGTCTGATTCATCAGACACGCTTGCTAATAAATGCTGAGACATATTATAAAGGAACCTATAAAAAATTGACGTGAAAGC
>JBFLWK010000135.1 GCA_040757695.1 Elusimicrobiota bacterium | reverse complement strand
GGAATGCGGGCTGTCATTCCTCCCAAAAAGAATAGAAAGATCAAAAGAGAATACGACAAAGACCTTTATAAAATAAGGCATCTTGTCGAAAATGCATTTCTACACCTAAAACGATGGAGGGGTATTGATACGAGATACGCAAAAAATGCCGCATCTTACCTTGCGGCAGTGCAAATCAGTTGCGTAATGCGATGGTTGCAAATATCGTGACGACACTATCTAAAATAAGATTCATATAAAAAAACTGTTCCGTTATAAAGCATACTCTCTCGCTTTTTTATTATTTAACAGAACAACGAAAATTATGCCCTTATATGTCGCTTGAAGTTTGAGTGGTTAAGTTTTCCTCATGAGAGCTAATTTAAATATTTCTAAGTTAAATTTAAATCTCGAAACTTAATTTAGATTATTTTAAGTTAAGTTTAGGTCTTAAAACTTAACTTAGATTATTTTAAGTTAAATATTAATCCATAAATAAATTCAAATATTCCTGAAACATAAAATGCCTGTACCTGCTTTTTCCGGTCATTTCTACTAAGATATTCAACTTTGTAAACGTCTTAATATACTCATTAGCTGTTGGCGTAGAAATAGCCAAATATTGTTCAACATCAGAAACTGTTATGACCGGTTTACTATACAGCAGATTCATCAATCTTCTTGATTTTGGAGCTTTCCTGTTCAGGTTAATTATTCTGCCGTCGATCTCATTTTTTAACGCAAAGATGCTGCTGAACGTAACTTTCCCTTTTTTCGCCGTAACTATCACCGCATTTAGAAAAAATTTAACCCAGTGAATGAGGTCATTTGAAGCTCGCACTCGAGACAGAGCGTCATAATAGGATGCCCGATTCTTCTCAAAAAAAGCCGATAAATATAATGACGGTTTACTCAGCAGTCCATTACTAACCAGATACAACGTTATTAACAACCTGCCGATTCTTCCGTTTCCGTCACAAAAAGGATGGATGGTCTCAAACTGATAGTGTGCAAGAGCTATTTTTATAAGGTGTGGCACATGAATTTCTTCATTGTGGAGAAAATGCTCAAAGTCAGACATCAGTCCCGGTACATCCTCATGATGCGGAGGAATAAACACCGCATCTGATAAACTTGATCCTCCGATCCAGTTCTGGCTTCGACAAAACTCGCCGCGTGATTTATGTTCTCCTCTAACCCCTTCAAGCAAGATGAGATGCAAATGCTGGAGCAAACGAGATGATATAGGCAAATCTTTTAGTTTATCAATAGCATAATTCATTGCATGAACATAGTTTTGTACTTCCTGCCAGTCATCTCTTTTTTCAGGTGCAATTTCTTCTTTGCGCATCAAATCTTCATCAATACCGGTTTTTGTACCTTCAATACGACTGGATGTGTTTGCTTCTTTTATGATGTGCATCTGAATAAACAGATCGATGTCAGGAACTATTGATGCTAGTCCGTTGAGCTCGCCCAAAGCGCGGGTAGCTTCTTCCAGCAAGGTATTTATTTCTGGTTCAGTCCATACCCATGTATGATTAATTTTTTCTGGAGAAAAACTTTTATATTTGTACTGCTGTATGTATGTCCCGGCTTTAAAATCATTAAGATTCATCTCCAACTCCCTTTATAATTTTGCCTGCTGTGCCGGTCTACTTTGTTTTCCATTTCATTTAATAAAACAACGGTTAAATATTTTATCTATTTATTGAAAAATTATTACATTCATGGCATTAACGAATCAAGCTTTTTCTGGTAACCATGGATAGCTCATGTCACTGAGCTTAGTAATTATATCCGTGACCAAGGTGTTCTTCAGCAATCAGCATCTTTTGTTCACGCCAACTTGCTATTCACTCAAAAACACATCTGACTCACCCTTGATATCTCAAATTCAACATCACTCCCTTCTCCTATAATCCCGTCTTATTTTCACTAAAAGTAATAGTGGAGATAAAATTCAGATTATTAGTAAATCAGTTATAGCCGAAAATCAATGAGTAAAGCATCGGACACAGAGCAAAGTTCTGACGTGAGCCACACTCACACCACCATAATTTTCGATCAAACCGCTCAACACTCCCATTCTTTCATAACATCATCTACTCCATAGATATGATGACGCTGAAAAATCGTTTTATCGTCCTGCGGTAATCACTAATGGAAGCACTATAGTAATATATGCTACAGGTGAGCCAAATATCACCTTATTCTGCGATTCAAGTAATGATGTATGTTTTAATTATGATGATAACGGTAATCTGAATCTGAAATCTGAAAATGGTGTTCAGACTTATTACCTCTGGGATACTCTTGACCGCCACTATACTGATTCTCAGAACACCATTCATCATGAAAAATACGTGTATAATGGTGACGGCAAACGAATCTATACCATCGTTGACGGATCTTTGACAGGCAGGCTGTACGACGGCGGCAGGCGAAATGCCTGATTGCTCTTGTCGCTTGAGCACTTGATGATAAACCACTGATTCCCTCTTTTATGTCATTACGAGGAACGAAGTGACGTGGTAATCTCATGCGTGTAACATTATCCGGCGGAGGAGATTGACATAGCCTCTGCGAGGCTTCGCAATGACCGGATTCGGGGGTGGAACGCTCGGTGGTCATTGCAAGGAACAGGCATGCCTGTTCCCTACAACTCCAAAACTTAATGTCAGAAATCTATAGAATTAAAGGGACATATCACTTAATTATGGGAAAGCGAACGGATCAAGGAAGAAATAATGGTGTCTGTCCCTATTTTTTTACGCTCGGTTTCGTCGACGGCCCCAACGAGTACATCTACTGCGCTAATAATCCGGTTTTATGGCTCGATCCCTTTGGCTTATGCAGAGGCAAGAATCAAATATTGAGTTCACGGATCGTTACTCAAACTATTGGTTCATGGGGAGTATTAATCGATGCAGACTTTAGTAAACCGCCAGCGGAAATGCATCCTATATTCAGCAATGCAGCAACGACTGTGAAAGACGTTACTGTTGCGGGCGTAAATAATGTACAAGATAGTCTTGATGTGTATATTAATACCAAAGTCAATAATGACAAGGCAGTAGCGCAAGCCACAGTTAAAGTAGCAAAGCCGATAGCCCAAACTGTACACAAAAATGCTATTGAAATCGCAACATACACAGCATCTACTCTTGATACTGTGCTTAGTCACTCCACATTTAATGGCAACACTCCAGTGAATGCCATACAGAGTGCTGCTGTTCCTGTCGCATCTAGCGTCATCGGTGCAGGAGGAACGTTCGAAACAATCGGAAGTATTGTTGGTGGAGGAATTGGTTTAGGTGTTTCTAGCTGGGTGCCGATTCCAGGAGCAAGAGTTGTGGGAACTCTTTTAGGATCAGGATTGGGAGGTAAAATGGGTTCATTAGTTGACAATTTAAAAGGTGGACAAAATGGCAACCTTAATAATTATAACGAGGAGTTTGATATATTAAATGAGTGACTTATTAAAAAATAGAATTGCTTTTTCAATTATTGAACTATTTGCAGGACTTTTTTTATTTGTTGTAAGCATATTTGTTGCAGTGCATTATTTAGTTACAACAAATTATTTATTACTGTCGTGTTTTTCTTTATTTCTATCTCTTTGGGGGGCAATGATCTGCGTTGATGCTTTTTTTAGGATTCAAAATAAACAATTAATCGGAGGTAAAAAGAAAACAGATCATTATTTTATGGTTTTAATATTTATTTTTTGGATTCTGAGCGCTCTTTTTTTATCTCTCCACTATATCTTTGAAAAAAAGAATTTTTCGCAGGCCCTTTTCTATTTCACTGGCTCTATAGGGTTATCTGTCATGATACTTAGCTATATGAAAAATATTTATTCTTTAAAATCTACTGGCTTTTTGACGTGTTATTGGTATTAATAGGATTCTTGGGAAGCATATTTTTAATCAACTATAATCTAATTATTGCTATAATTTGTGGTTATTTGTTTTGTATGTATGGTTATCAGACTTTTTTCAAAGAAAGAAATAAGAAATAGGTCAAAGTTCTTGAAAAAAAGAGAAAAGGTAAAAAAGGGGACAGCGCCCTTTTTTAAGTTATTTTGATCTTTGACAGGCAGGCTGTACGACGGGGATCAGGTGATCGCCGAATACGACGAGACAGGTACTGTCACCGCTCAGTTCGAGTAAAGCAACTTAAAAGGGCGCTGTCCCCTTTTATGATAACTCCAGAAGTAGCAAAGAAGCTGTTGAAAAAATGGTATTTGGAGAAAGCTCAGTTACAATTCAAGGAGAGTGTGGATCGATGCTGGCAAAAATTCGACAGCTTTGGCGTTGACAAACCCAATATAT
>JBFLWK010000134.1 GCA_040757695.1 Elusimicrobiota bacterium | reverse complement strand
AGTGATTAAGGTGATAGTCCTCAAAAAATTTTTTGTTAATAACCCTGTGAATAATTCAGTCAAATCTGATACAGGATACCTCTATCTCAACTTAATTTTTTACTTGACTTCTAATAGAGAATCTCCTTTAGCCACTGAATTTCACAGAATTTCACTGAAATTAAAAATTAAAATCTGTGCAAATCTGTGTTAATCTGTGGTTACTCGCCTAGGCGAGTTTTCTTGTTGCGGATGTGTATTTTCAACCTGGACGATAATTCTTCTGGACATGCCAAAACCAATCGCTGCTTCGGTATTGCCTAAAGAGACAACTACAGGACCTTTTGCAAACTGTCCTGAAACTTTTGTAATTTTAACATTTTGCCTTATGCCCATAGCTTCTAACCGTTTAGTCATGCCAAGACCACCTTGAATCTCCAGTACCGTTCCTTTTTCTCTAGCCTTCATTCTGGTCAAATCCATAACTTGCTCTACCATAGTATTTTCACCTCCCTTATTCTCATCGTTCCATTCAATTTTAGCCACGAATTAACACAAATTTGAAACAAGAAGCAAGAAGTCAGAAGCAAGAAGTCAGATTTTTCTTGCTTCTTGCATCTTGCCTCTTACATCTTAAAATTCGCGAAAATTCGTTGCCATTCGTGGTATTAAAAACTTATAACAATCTGTGAAGTAAATAGATTATTATCTACTTCTGGTTTTTCTTGGTTTATTTGATACTCTGTCCTTATAGAAACATTTTCTAATAAGTCGTATCCAACAGTTAAAGTCAATCTTGTCTGTCCATCTCCATCTTTTGGTTTCCAACTTCCATAACGAGCCACACCATAGAGTTTATCAGTTATATTACCAAGCAACTCAACATAATAACCATCGTGCTTATTTACTTGAGCTTCTGGTATTTCTTCTTCACCGGCAATGTATTCACCTTTTAGTTTAATTATCTTGTAACTGGCTTGGATATCAACCCCAGCCCTTGAAAGAATATCTTCTGTGTTGTCATCAAGATATGGACCTTGAGTATAGGAAAAGCCTATTTCAACATCTTCTTTAGGCAAAACTCCTATTCGTCCACCTACTGTTTTAGCATTATTATTATCTGCAAGTTGATTAACCGGAACTCCTTCATCCTCGCCCATACCATTGACACCGTAAAGATTGTAATTAAACTTAGAAATAGAGCCGCACAGGTTGATTCCTATATCACCCCAGCCTCCATCCATCATTAATTCTGTTGTAAGCGGTGCACTGACCAGTTTTCTGTCCGGGGTAGCAAAAACCTGGTAATCAATACCAAAAGGTATATCAAGCAAGCCAACTTGCAGGTGAAGATAATCTTCTTTAAGCAGATTTACGTCCACCAGGGTTTGACCTAAACCAACCGTTTCGCCTTCAACAACCACTGCTCCTTCAAAAGAGACTTTGTCTGAAAATTTAGAAGCAAGATCAATTTCAAATGCACCCATTTCAAAAGAAGATTTTTCTCCTTGCTGTCCAGAAAGCTTACTATCAACAAACCCAGAAATTTCAAGTTCAGCTTCCAGCAGTCCGCCAGTTAAGAAACAAACTACCGCTAAAACAATACAAATCTTTTTCATGGTTTTTTCCTCCTTTCTCCTTTTGGTCCTGTAATTTGACCACAGATGAACACAGATTTTCACAGATTTCTTAATTCTTAATTCTCAATTTTTAATTCCTGTTTTTATCTGTATTTACCTGTGGTTTCATTTTTTGCATTACAGTACTAAAAAATCCATCACCTCCTCCTGTTAAACTGTTGTGCAACAATCGTGCCAATTGTTTAGTCTCTGCGGCACTTATCGCAGATGCCATAAATTTCTAATCTATGTGTTTCAGGTAAGAAGTGGTATTTTTTTACTATTTTGTCTTGTAAGTTTTCAATAGTTGTATTAAGGAACTCAATTGCTTTCCCACAATTTGTACAAACTAAATGGTCGTGATGTTTATGTGCATATTTATGTTCGTAATGAGTTTTTCTGTCACCTAATTTTACTTCTCTCGCTATACCACAATTAGCAAACAATTTCAAGCTACGCTGTACAGTAGCGTATCCTATCTCATGATTTTTTTTCTTTATATGGTCATAGAGTTCTTCTGCAGCAACATGCTTTTCAATCTTAAGGAACTGCTTAAGTATTTTTTCTCTTTGCTTACCTTTCCGCAGCTTTTTTTCTGTTAAATAATTATCAAGAATTTCCTTTTCGTTTTCCATAATAAGTTGTTGAACGTGAAATGTGTCATGTGTAATGTATGAAAACACAGTCCGCAAAAACTATTTAAAATTTACATTTCACATAACACATCACACATTACACAATCCTTTAAATTCTGTGTTTTTTCTGTGTAGTTCTGTGGCTTGTTTGAAATAATGATGATGATTTTCATCATCATTATAACATAAAAAACTTATTTTGTCAAGTACTTTTTTTTATTTCTAACAAATTTTTTTGTGCATAGGAAAGTATAAAACAAAATATACCACAGAGACACAGAGAAAAGCAGAGGTTCACAGAGAAAGTAAAACTCTAAAGAGTTAATTCCAAGACTTAATTCCATTATTTATTTTTCTCTGTGACTTCGTGTCTCTGTGGTTATGAAATTTTTTATGCGCCAATGATGCATATAATTCTTCATATACTCGTTATATCTTTTTCTATTCCTTTGCCTGTATTTTTTCTGATAATCAGGATGTACTTCTCTCCAATTTTTTACTGCCTGACGAACTTTGAAAACATACCCAGGATTAGTCTTGAAATTGAAATAACCCGGATTTTCTTCTTTCCATTTTTTCATGTACAATTTCATATAATTATGCTGATTTTTGTTTAAGTTTGCCATTTTATTTAGCCGTACCTGTACTTAATACCAAAACCACCTCGGGGATGATTCCATTCTATTGCTCCGTATTTACAAGCGATTCTACATGAACCACACTCCAAACATCCTTCCCAGGATAGTACAATTTCTCCATTATTTTCTTTATAGTTTTCTACTGGACAGATATATAAACACGGTTTCCCTTCACAAGATTGACAAAATTCTTTATTTTTCAAACGCACATGTGGATGGTTGTTATCAACATTAAATTGATTCAGATATAACTTTTCTTCTATACTGAGTTTCTTTAATTCGTTAAAAATTTCGTTATCCATAATTTGTCCAAGAACTGTGTAATGTGAAATGTAAGTTTTGAATAGGCTTTGTGCAAGGTCTTTTCATACATTACACATTACACATTTAACATTCAACAATGTTTTATATCCAGTTCATAATGTTAGCTAAGTCAAAAGCTTTATTTATAAATTTTCCAGTTCCGATTTTCTGGTTGAACTTTTCTACAACTATCTTTTCAATTTCTTCTTTAGGTGTTTCGGAAACCTGAAAATAATCGGTTACCAGTTCAGCAAAATAATCAGGGAACTCACTAAACAATTCTGGATGTTTCTCGCCGAGTAAGTAAAATTTGCGAAATTTTATCAAATCTTTAATTACAAAACTGTTATTTAACTTCTTTATATACAGGTTCAATTTCTTTCGTGAAAAATCTTGCTCTTTTTTTGCTTCAATTACTGTCTCTGCTGCCATCAAACCCGAAGCCATAGATAAATTTGAGCCTTCATGAAAAAAAGAAGCATTGATTAAACCTGCACAATCGCCAACTAATATTACTCCATTATCTACCAAATACTGTGGTAGTCCATGGTAACCCGCTTCCGGTATTAGATGTGCACAATACTCTTCAGTTTTGCCTCCTCGTACAAGGCAACTCACAGAACTGTGACTTTTGAAATGTTCTATTAATTCATGTGGTCGGATTTTCTTTGCTTGAATCTCACTTAATAAACAACCTACACCAACAGAAATACTATCTTTATTTGTATATATAAAGCCACTACCGAACATACCTTTTACAGCATCACCAAAATATTCAATTGCTACGCCGTTGTTATTAGATATACAGAACCGATCTTCAATTACTTCCTGTGGTAGAGAAATTATTTCTTTTACTGCTATAGACATTTGCTCAGCAGATGGAACATTTTTTAACCCTTCTTTTTCAGCAAGTACAGCATTAGCACCTTCTGCAAGTATTATTACATCAGCATAAAGTATATCATCGTCTGAATTAGTTTTTATACCTACACATTGGGGACCATCCCAGATAAGTTCGCTTACTGTAACATTTGGCAACACCGTTGCTCCTACTTTTTCTGCTTCTTTAGCAAACCACTGATCGACCTGAAAAACGGCTATAAATTTATATTTTACCGATAATAAAATGCTCTTGACACAACCGTATAAAAATGATACACTTATGACAAATGCCAAAAGGCATACAAAAAATAAATTTTATATTCGG
>JBFLWK010000133.1 GCA_040757695.1 Elusimicrobiota bacterium | reverse complement strand
TTTTGTTCCCATATCAAGATATAGTTTAATCTTTTTCTTTGGCGATTTTTCTATTTCATCCAGAATCTTATAATCAGCCCACCATAAAGCAGGCGAGATTACACCGGTCATTGAAAATATTTCGGGGCGAATACCGAGCGAATACCGTGCCAGACTTGAAATTTTCAATGTTTTTACTTTTTTATTCTTTTAGTAACTTCTTTTATTACAGATTTATATCTGCTGTTCGCGTTTAATCTGCTTTCCGTCCTTCGCAAACTCATAGTTATTGTAGATATTGACCGATGGAGAAAGCAAGCAATTTTGGAAACTTTCTGCTTACAATAATTCCGAGCGATATATGAAAAAATATCACGAGCAAAAGAACATTCACGGGTCTGTTGAGAACCACTTATCTTATCTTTGTGTATACCTGTCACATTAGCTACTACTTTTATTAAATTTTCTAATCCAACCCGAAAAGTAACATCAAAACGACGCCTCAATTCCTTTTCCTCTTTCCCAATCTTCTCCAAAAACTTTTCATTACCCAATACAGGAAATCTTTCAGGTGGATATAACTCTTTTCTTGATTTCAGAGTGATACCTTCCCTTATAAATTCAGCATATTTTTTACGAGCATTATTTATATCCCTATCAAAAAATTCTAACACCTTCCGGTCATCAACTATAGGATTTCTCTCTAACCCTAAATATACTCTATGACTTGACCATAACCATTGGGAAGGACTTTTTACAAGTCCAGCCCGAATACAATTAAGATGAATATACCTTATTAATTCCAAAAGATAATTTTCCTTTTGACACAGTATTGCTTTATATCGTCCCTGAAATAGATGTCCCACCTTTTTATACTTTATATTGAAGTATCTCGCATATCGGGTTAACATACTTTGCATTATCACTGATAGTTTATCTCCTTTTGTCTCTATTAATAGGTGAAAATGGTTCGGCATAAGTTTATATGCATACAATATATATGGATATCTTTGACGGGTAATCTCAAGACATTTCAAAAATTCTTTGTAGTCATCTCTTTTGTGAAATATAACTTTCCGATTATTCCCACGAGAAATAACATGGTAAAATGCGCCCGAATATTCTATCCTTGGTTTGCGTGGCATATTTTTAGTGTATTAAAAAATTTGAAAATTTTGAAAATTTCAAGTCTGGCACAGTTCCCCCAGTTCCAGTTCCCAGTTCCCCACAATTCCCCACAGTTCCCCAGCCAGTTCCCCAGTTCCCAGGCACAGTTCCCAGTTCCGCACAGTTCCGCACGTTTTATCACCGCCGGTTCCACAGGTATCCACAATCGTTTCCCAGTCAATATTGATTTCGTCTCTGTCAATATCAACCGCGTGTTTTTTGATGGTAATTTGTGTTGCATGTTCACGCATCACTTTTGCACAACCGGTTATTTCTTCAACTGTTTCGCCTTTCATTCGCAATGCAGTGATGAATGATGCAATCTGCGCTTCGGTTGCCTGACCTGTCATAATTTCCGTCATTACCTCAACCGCTTCTTTTTCCGTCAGATTTTCCATTCCCACAACTTTTGCAATCGTTTCTTTAATCATTTTTTCACTCCATACTCTAAGAAGTTTTTCAGTAATTTTTTACCGGGCTTTGTTAAGATTGATTCGGGATGGAATTGTATTCCTTCTACACAGCAGTTGACGGTTAACGGTTGACGGTTGACAGTTTTTAAGCGGAGACCCATTATTTCACCGTCTTTTGTCCGTGTGGAAATTTCTAAACATTTTGGCAGTGATTTTTTTTCTACCACTAATGAGTGATATCTTGTAGCTTCAAACGGATTGGAGATTCCTTTAAAAATCGTTTTGCCATCGTGATAAATCATTGATGTTTTGCCGTGCATAAGTTTTTTAGCATGAACTATTTTTCCGCCGAAGGCAGCACCGATTGATTGGTGACCAAGGCATACGCCTAAAATTGGAATTTTTCCAGCAAAATGTTTCACAAGTTCAACAGAAATTCCTGCCTCTTTTGGTGTGCAAGGTCCTGGTGAGATTACAATTTGTGACGGGTTCATTTTTTCTATTTCAGAAAGTGTAATTTTATCATTTCTGAAAACTTTTATATCCGGATTTAATTCACCAAGATACTGAACCAGGTTATAAACGAAAGAATCGTAATTATCAATAACTAATATCATATTTTACTCCGTGAACACGCTAATTGTCGCAAATCTAACGCGTATATTCGCGAATATTTGCGTTTGTTATTCGCGTTTATTCGCGTTTCTACCAGCCTGATACAACTTTGTTTGCTGCCATTTCTATTGCTTTCAGCATTCCTCTCGCTTTGTTCATCGTTTCTTCATATTCTTTTTCAGGCACAGAATCGGCGACAATTCCTGCACCTGCCTGAATATATGCCTTTTTTCCTTTCATAATTATCGTTCTTATATTTATCGCAAAATCCATATTACCCGAGTAATCAAAGTAGCCGACCGCGCCAGCATAGAGCCCGCGTTTTGTTGGCTCAAGTTCTTCAATTATTTCCATCGCTCTGATTTTTGGCGCACCTGTAACAGTTCCTGCAGGGAATGTTGCTTTTAATAATTCAAACGCATCAGATTCTGGTTTTAATTTTCCGACGACATCCGAGACAATATGCATCACATGCGAGTATTTTTCTATTGACATAAATTTGTTCACTTTGATACTGTTAAAATCGCAGACCCGGCCTAAATCATTTCTGCCTAAATCCAGCAGCATCAAATGTTCTGCTTTTTCTTTTTCGTCAGCCAAAAGTTCATTTTGAAGTTTGTTATCTTCGGATTCGTCTTTTCCACGAGGTCGTGTCCCGGCGATAGGTCTAACATTAGCAATACCATTTTCTAATCTGACAAGTATTTCAGGTGAAGAGCCGATAATTCTTACATTATCAAGATTAAAATAGTACATATACGGTGAAGGATTCAGGATACGCAAAACCCTGTAAATTTCAAACGGCTCTCCAACAAATGTTGTCTCAAGCCGTTGTGATAAAACCGCCTGAATAATATCACCATCCTTGACATATTTTTTTGTTTTTTTAACTGCTTTCAAGAATTTTTCTTTTTTAGTATTTGATTTAACAAATCCTGTTTCAGCGCGGGCTGTTTTTATAAGAATCGGGTTCGCCAGTTTTTCAATAACCTTTTCAATCTCCTTACAAACATCAGCATAACTTATTTTTTCAGATGGCTTAACAATACGAATAATTTTTATTTTTTGTTTCAAATGGTCAAATACGATAATAACTTTCGGGAATATAAAATAAAGTTCAGGCAGGTTCAGACCTGTTTTTTTTCTATCGGGTATTTTTTCAATATTTCTGATGTAATCATACCCGATATAGCCAATCGCACCGCCTGAAAGACGAGGCAGTATTTTGTTATGTATAAATTTATTCCGGCTCAATAAACTTTTGAGACAAAATAGCGGGTTATCTGTTATAATGGTTTTTTTTTTCTTTTTATTCTGTATTGTGACTGAATTGTTTTTACTCTGGAATATAATATCAGGCGATAAAATCAGGAATGAATATCTTGCAAGTTTTTCTTCGCCTTCTACGCTTTCTAAAAGACATGACGGATATTTCCCGCCAAGTTTCAGATAGGCAGATACAGGTGTTTCACTACTGACAGGGATTTCTTTATACAGTTGCACACCATAATTATTTTTTGTTAAGCTGTTAAATTCTTTTTCAGATGGTTGGTACATTTTTAGAATTTGATAATTTTTCCTTTTACAAAATCTTTATGTATAAAATAGATATGCTCACCAGTTTTAGAATCAAACCAGTCCCGTGAATCGTTTGATTCATCACGGTTATCGCCTAAAACAAAAAAACAGTTTTCCGGAATTTTTAAGTCAGTAATTTTATCGCCTTTAAGTATCTCATCAGGTCGGGTATGTTGTGTATATGGTTCTTCAAGTTTCTGACTATTAACAAACACATCTTTGTTCTGTATTGTTACAATATCACCGCCGACGGCAATAATCCTTTTCACAAGCTCTTTTTCATCTGTTACAGGCGACTTAAAAACTATGATTTCGCCTCTTTGCGGCTGTCTGAAATTATATGTTAGTTTATCCACAAAAAAATGGTCGTTGAGTTGCAAAGTTGGAAGCATTGAATCAGATGCGATATAAATTCCTTCAAACACAAAAGTTCTCAAAATTAGCGCGATAAATACAGCGACAAAAACCAGCCATAAAATCCGTTTCATATTCGTCTTAATTCATATATGTTAAAATTATATCAAAATTTTACTAAAAAGGCAAATAAAAAAGTAGTCGGTCTTTAATTTTGCCATAAGCAATTTTTCCCTCATAGCATACAATCATATTTTTTCTCCTGAAGTTTTTTCTAC
>JBFLWK010000132.1 GCA_040757695.1 Elusimicrobiota bacterium | reverse complement strand
AGTTCATATACAGCGTGACTTGCTCGTCTTAGCTCCACATATTACATTATACAAAATTTGGCAAAATTTGTCGGTCGCCTTCATCCCCGCAGCAAGCTGCGGGGTATTCGGCGACATTTAAATAAATATCCCGTGTGGCTTGTTAAATCCTGTTATTTCATCTCCCATATCCCATCTCCTATCTCCTATCTGCTTTATTCTCACTATTCTGTCATTATTTCTATCTGCAATATACATATTTCCCTGTGAACTTACTGCGATACCTGTTGGCTTGTTGAATATTTTTTCCGACACTGAAGCCACTCGCTTTGCTCGGGCTGAAGTGTCGGCTACTTTCACCTGTGTTGAAATCTCTAAAACAAAATGTCCGTCTCTGTCAAACTTTTTAATACTGTCATTATTCGTATCTGAAATATACATATTGCCTGTTGAATCAAGCACGATATACGATGGCTTGTTAAATCCATCCACTGTAAGCAAAAGCTCAGGCTTGCCGATATAAACATCTACACTCGTTGAAGATTCATTTTTTACATAATCCTGTGCAACAAGTTTCAGTGTATACCAACCTTCAGCAAGTTGTGTTGTATCCCACACAGCAAGAACTCCTTCGCTAACTTCCTTGTATTCTCTGCTGATAACTACAGACACCGAACTGTTAAGTTGAGAATATGCGACTTCATAATATTTTAAGTGCTTGTCCGTCGCACTGCCATAAATGGACACTTGTCCATTTATTATTTTACAAACACCGTAATTATCTTTTGATGGTGAAAGGATTTCTACAACAGGCGCTGTATTATCAATTACCGCCGTGATAGTTTTTACTTTTTCTGTGTTGTTCAACCTATCAACTGAATAATACTGAACTGTATAGTTGCCATCAGGTAACTCGTGAAGCGTGAATGGTAAAGTGTAAATCTGCCATCCGCCATCTGCTATCCGCCATCTTGTCTCCTTCACTCCTGATGAAACTCCCCAAACCACAGGGTCACGAGCAGAAAGTGTAAAAATGGTTTTATCTGTTACTACGATTTTATCTCCGAGATTATAATTAGGCTCTGAAATCTCAAGTGTAGATACGGACGGAACTGTATCAAAAAAGATTGTGTAAATATACCCAGCAAAAAATTGGGTGCTGTGTGATGAACAGGCAGTTGTAAAATCTTCACCAATACTATCAGTAAAACTTATCCCTAAAGATTGTTTTAAGCTCCCGCCAATATTCAAAATTTTAGATGCAAGTGTCTCTGCGGAATAACTAACCGAAATAGATAGAAATAGATGGAAACTAATAGAAATAAATTGTAGTACCAAATTTCTACAAATTGTTCTTTTCATATTTTATCATCATTTATAATTCTTAATTCTCAATTTGTATCCCTACCATACCGCCGAGTTTGAGGCTACAATTTCATTGTGAATGTCAGATGATGCGTTGGTGATAATTCGCCCATCAAGGCGAGTCCGTAGTCAAGCTGGTATTTGCTAAACTTTGTGCCAAGCCCGAATGTGAATGAGTCCAGAGCATATCCAAGTTTGTAACCAGTCCGCAGAAAGTATTTTTGTCGGTATGTGTATTCCAACCCTGTGTGAAATTTCCCTTTGTTTACATAATACGGAAAAAGCCAGTCAGAAGCAATAACTACATTATGATTTTTTGTAGAGATTGTCAGAACAGAGAATCCTGCCCGTGATGTTATCGGCAATGGCTCATATTCTTTTCCACTTGCAAGCCCGCCTGAATATGTTGCCCAAGGACCTATGTTTTGCGTTGATAGACCAAATGAAACTTCTTTCTTGAAAATTCTTACCATGCTGTAATGAAATCCTAAATCAATACAAAAGCCTGTCGCTTTCGCATCTTCCACAAGTTCAGAATAAACCACTTTTAAGTTGCTTCCGAATTTTAGTTTATCACCTGTCGCATAACTTAATGTTAATAGATAATCACTTTGGGCTTGTTTTGTTTCTGATGGTCTATCAGTATAATTCAACTCTATTTTTCCACCATACAAATATGTGAACCCACAAGCAACTGTACCTCTGAGTTTTTCTGACTCTTGAGAATATACAACAAAACCTTGTGATAAATCTGAAAGCCCTTTCTGATATGTTGCTGATATTGTTTTATTAGAAATATTTTTTAGCCCTGCAGGATTATAGTAAATCGTGTTTATATCGTCGGCAATTGCTGTAAATGTTTCTCCAAGCGCTTTCTGCCGAGCACCAAAAGATGCATCAAGTAATTGAAATATTGTCGTAGATGTCCCACGGCTATAAAGCCAGGTTGAAGGTAAAAGATAAAAGGTAAAAGGTAAAATTAAACCAATAATTCCTATCTTTTTTGTGATAAACATCTTTTCCTCCGCCTGAAATAATTTTTTCACTTAATCATTTAACTAAATGAGCAACTATTTTGCTAAAATTGTCGTCGGCCAATATCTCTCACTTGCTCATTTAGCTAAATGAGCAAGTATTATCCGAACTTGGCTCGGGTCGGCGTTGTGTGTCATTTTACTACACAAACCTTTTTGGTCACATTCACACCAGGCGCTTTCAAGCGAACAAGATATATCCCGCTACCGACGATATCATTCTGGTCATTCCTGCCTGTCCACACCTCTGAATATTCTCCAACATCTTTATGCCCTTCAAAAAGTGTTCTCACAAGCTCGCCATTTGTTGTATAAAGTTTTACTGAAACATCACCTGCCTTATCAACTTTATACCATATCGTCGTCCATCCACTACCTTGTTTGAAATAATTATTCACCGGCTGTAGTTTATCCTGCTGTGTCTTGCTACTGTCATATGCCGGCTGTGGATATGCCCAAGTATATTCTAAAAGACCTGAACCAGTTGTATAAAGTCGGTTTTTGTTATCATTTCGTGGTGAAGCTATTATTGCATAATCGTTACCGCTATAATCGGAAGTATCCGTTTGTGTCCATAAAAAACCATCCCAACTAAATTCCACAAGTTGAGATTTCCAATCAACGCCATCACTTCTGGAATACACATATGTCTTAATATAAACTCTATTCCTCCCGTCATTGCGACCGTCTTTTACTTCAAGCACAATAGGGCTTTCTATATTAGAAATAAATTTCTCAATCCATTTTGTACCGTTCCAAGTCCATTCTGATATATCCTGACTATATTGACTACCTCCAGAATAAATTCTGTTTATCCCATCATTTCTTCCATCACCTATAGCCAATCCATTACCGTTACAGATATTTGTCGCTTGCCATCCATTTGTATCTGTCCAAGTAAGCTCACTTAATTTTTCCCCTATCACATATAATCTTTGTTTGCCATCGCCTTGGCCATCGGCTATTCTTAAATTTGACAAAACACTTCCTACTTCCGGAAGCACAGTGGCTTTTGTCCAACTTGAACCTGTCCAAGTATATTCTAATATACCATCTACAGCAGAACCTGCATACAATCTCTTTATACCATCATTCCTGGCATCTCCAACAGTAATTATTGAATTATTTCCATCTATCAAGTCTACTAATGTTTTTGTCCAACTTGAGCCTGTCCAATTAAATTCATTAATTTTCTTAGAATAATAATAACTAGCATATACACGATTCTGACCATCATTTTTTCCATCACCTATGGCTATAGTAGTAATAGCGTCTCCATATCCATAAGGAGAATTATACACCTCAGGATTTGTATCAATATGACTCACTTCCCAATTGTCTTGTTGCCAGCTGACTTCGGCAATATATCCTGGCTTACCTAAGTTTTCTTGTCCAACATAAACTCTGTTTATTCCATCATTTCTCCCATCACCAATAGCATATTTATTAATATCAAAACCTGCCTCAATTTTTTCCACAAGCCATTGAGATTTTAAAGAAGTCCAACATAAAAAGTAAAAGGTAAAAAGTAAAAAACTGAAACCCAACCTTTTCATAGATTTTGCGTTCATATTCCCCCCAGTAAATTCTATTATAACAAATAATAGCAATTTTCTTCATTCTTTAAATCCCTGCCTTTTTGCTATAGCGCGCCAAGAAAAAGAAATTTCCGATGTACCATTTTGACATTCTTTTACAGTAAAACCGTTAAGTGTTCTATTCTTGATATAAAGACCGTTACAATTATCCATAGGTGTAACTGTTATTAGCGGAAGAGTTTTGGTGGAAATACAGAGAGTAAATTCTTCACGGAATTGAATTATGGCTTCTCCATTATGAATGGTTGCTTCTCCAAAATCCTCAAACATTACTTCAGGGGATTCTATAGCATGACATACTCCCCGCAGCAAGCTGCGGGGTATCTTAAAAGTCAAGTTTTAACTGGCGTCTGTCTTCTTCTGCTCTTTGATATTGGATGTATTTCTGTATAGTTTGTGCAGTTACTTTGTCGCCGG
>JBFLWK010000131.1 GCA_040757695.1 Elusimicrobiota bacterium | reverse complement strand
GAAATTGCAAGGAAAAAGAAAATCTACTTTTAACCTTCAAAAAAAGCAGTTTTTTCTTTTCTGTAAATACATTGCGGAAAAATAACTTACAAAACAAAGCAAGATTTTTTGAAGAAAAATTAAAAAAAGTCTTGACAAGAAGACAAAAAACATGCTATAATTAAACAAAACTATGAATTGGAAAAAACAAGTGGAAGGAGGTGATGTATTGCGAACGAAGGAAATAGTGATGCTCCTTTATCTCTTTAGGAGCGAAGAGTTTTAAAAAGAGGTATTCCTTAATCCCTCAGAGGAAAATTCACCTCGCAAAATGCCGTGTAAAAATGTTGAGGGAAAAACAACTAAGCGCCGAAAACTTCGGTGCAATTCTATTAAGGAGGTCAAAAAATGCGAAAGACTTTATTAACGATTGGATTACTGCTGATTTGTGGCAGTGTAGTGTTGGCTTGCCCACTTACCTTCAGCGAGCCCCCTCCTGACCTAACCGGCTTTAAGAAAATGAGTAATTCAGTTGAGGGGGCTATCTATTGGTTGGAACAAACCAAAGCGTCATTAGAAGCGGGTGCTGGGACTTTCAAAAATGAAAATGGCAGAAAGGCACTAATCAACAAAATTGAGGCGACCCTGAATATGCTAAAAACGGGCAACACCAATGGTGCTATTCAGAAAATACAACACGATATACAAGAAAGGCTGAATGATTGGCTGGTGGAACCACAGGTTTTGCCTGCATGCTATTGTTTAGAAGTTGCAGTGTATATGCTTCAGAATCCGCAATATACTTCTTATTGGATTCTGCCTTTTCCACCCCTTCAGCCGGAAATGTTGCCGTTGTTTAAGTGTAGTACTGAGGAGGGTGACCTTAGGTGTTGGATAGAAATTAGCCTTTGGTAGGGGGTATTTTAAACCATCAATTTATCGACCTCCACATAAGCAACGGAACAGAAGAATAGTAATGCATTTTTTCTCTCACCCTTCCCTCGTTAAGGAAGAGGGAAGGGTGAGAGAGTATAAAAGTATGTATGACATTCCGTTAGTTTTACAAAACTCAATAGATGACTAAGTGTGCAACAAAGTATAAAGCGCTTATTTTCTTGATTTGTAATTAAAAAGCAAAAAGGTTGGTTTTTGTTTGAATAAATTGGGGAGGAAGCAATGAAATATTCTAGGTGTTTATTAACGTTGTGTTCTTATAGCATGTTATTTATTTGCTTTGGTGGTTGCACAATTAAGATGGCTGTCCCAATTGGCGAAAAGGGACTGATACGTACAGATTCTCGTATAACTTCCGATTCCACAAAAACGAGAGAATATCACCTTAAGGATTTTTACGATGCCATGAATCGAATGATGAGCCAGTCTTTTGGTATAGAAATAGAGACTATACAATTCGAAATAAAAGCAACAAACAAGAAAGGGGAAAAATTAGCTGGAGCCAGAATTACAATAAAAATTCCAGAAAAAAGCGACACTATATTTTACACTGATTCAAAGGGGAAAGTATCTTTTAACTATAATAAAAGTATTCTTATGCTTGACCCAGTTTGTATAATGGAGGGTGGCTGGGACTACAAAATCAATACAGGGGTGCAAGCAGCTGGTTGTGATTCAATGGATGGAACAGTCCTACAAGCAAAGGAAGTTTTTCTTGAAGATAAAAAAATCATTTCTGAAGATAGTTTAACAATATACTATCCTGAGGGCAGCACCGATACAGCGTCCATTTTATTGAAATACTTAAAAATACAAAGGGCGCTAATATCACAAAGATTAGGTCTAAAACCTCTGGTTCCTTGGGGTATAGTATTAGATAAACAAGAACCGCCGTTCTATTGTACTCAGGAAAATGTATGGCCACACTCTTTGAATGAGCGGTTGAATGATGAAATATGCCCTTCAATTATACATGAATGGACAGAACAAAGTTTAGTTTCTTCTATTCCAGCACTGCAAAAAGAGAGAGAACTTCGATGGGTAGCAGATGGTCTGGCGCAGATAGCCACTTATTGGTGGGCAAAAGAGCATTTTTCTAATGAAGAATGGAATAATTATAAGAATAGAGGCATAACTTTTATGAAGTTACAATTGGCTAAAGGTATAAAGAAATATGATTTAAAAAAATGGACTTTTAGGTATGTAAAAACAGAAAAAGAACTTTCCAAACAAAAACTAGTTACACCTGAAGAAGGACTGGGTTATGCTATTGCCCCTTACTTCTGGTTGCAGGTGATTGAAAAATCTGGCGAGGAAGTAATCCCTAAATTTCTTAATGCTGCACAAAAGACGGAAAATGCAAAATCTGAAGATTTCATTAAATTATTGAGTCAAATAATAGGTTTGGATATAAAAAAGAGGCTAAAAGTTGATGTGGCAGAGGCCATCAATTATTTTGAAGGATTACAACAATGATGGAGTTTGCTAAGCGAATTATTGATACCGTAGAAAGAATCAAAATAGGGTGGAGCTGGTTAGTCGCCACCCTTTTTTCTATTATCCTAATCCGTAATTTGCTCGAGGTTGCCTTAGAATACGGCGGGAAAACTGGACAGTTTAGTTACGCTGGTAGTTTAACAATAAGAGCCCTTCTTCATTATCCTATCTTTTACATTGCAATTTTATTAGGTCTCGTTCTTATTCTCAGGTTATCCACATCAGAAAGCCTTAAAAATATCTTTAAAGTCACCACAGTAGGTTGGACTCTCACCTGGATTGTGCCCATTATAGATTATATAATCTCTGGAGGCCGTGGTTATACTTTAAACTATGCGATAACCCTAAAATCCTTTATTTTAGGCCTTCTATTTTTCTTTAGCCCATTTCATTCTGGTAGCGGTGTAAGCCCGGGTATGCGTATAGAGGTTGGATTAGCATGTATTTTTATTGCCATTTATGTTATGGCTAAAACCCACAAGTTTTATAAGACATTAGGAGCATTTATTGGATTTTACTTTTTAATAATTTTTAGCGCCTCATTACCGGTATTTTTTGCAGAATTGATGGTATTGTTGCCATTTTTTGAAAGAACAATATATTTGCCATTTTACCAAGTTTTTTATATGACTGATTTTAGCCTTGCCCAACGGATGGTTACCCTCATATTTCTTTTGTTCTCGTCCTTTCTTTTGTTCTGGCTCCTTTGTCTTTATGATCGCAAGAAATGGCAATCTATGATTTGCAATATAAGAGGCGTTCGTTCCCTTTATTACATGGGTATGGCTGCGTTTGGTATAATATTGGGTTATTTATTTTTACCAGAACAGGCAGGTTCTAAATTTATTACTCACCCACTGGATATATTAAAAATTGTCGGACTTTTAAGTTCGGGCTTTCTTGCCTGGCAATTTGCAAAAATATTCAACGATATCTTTGATTATGATGCTGATATCATTTCTGGCAATCACACACCCCTTACCGACAATGCTATATCTTTCAAACAATATCAAATAATCGGAGTGATCTGCTTGATTTTATCATTGCTCATGGCTTTTACTGTGCATTACAGCACTTTTTATTTGATGTTATTTGTTTGTATTATCTCCTTTCTTTATTCCGTTCCACCTTTAAGGCTTAAAAGGGTTTTTCTTCTTTCTACTTTTATTATAGCCATGTCTGGTTTGATTGCAATAATGGTGGGGTTTTCCTTTTTTGCCAAAGAGAATACTTTGTGGAAATTTCCAGCGGTAATTAGTAAACTTATCATTTTTTGTATTTTAATAGGTTTTCATGCCAAGGATTTAAAGGATATTGAGGGGGATCGGAAACAGAGAATTTTGACTTTGCCTGTTTTATTAGGTCCACAAAAAGGCCGTATTGTTATTGGTTTATTAGTTCTAGTTGGGTATTTTCTCGTCCCCCTTATTTTAAAAGCAAATATACTTTTTATTCCAGCTCTAATTTTGGGATTATTGAGTTTTTTTATTACAATGAAACTCCACAAACCTGATACACTATTATTGTTCATTTATGCTTTCATTTTTATACCTATTGTGGTTTATTATATTATTTTAAACATTGAAAAATTCCGATAGTTCAGCCTTCTTTATCTTCGCTCATCTGTCATTCCAGTAAAGACGAATAGCTTTTTTGCATCAAGTCTTTCTCTATCTTTTCTGCGGTTTCGTTTCTCGCCAATTCTAATTTGTGCGAAAGTCTGGCGATATTGGTATTCACCGCAATTTCTCCCATCTTACCAGAGACATTTCCCAGAACAATATTAGCGGTCTTGCACATCACCCCATGAAGTGTTCACATAGGCTACTACCGTAGGGTTTCCATAGTACTCTTTGGTGGCTCTTAATACTTCAGGTGTAACCATATCAGCCATAGGACAGCCAGCATTAATATCAGGCATAATCACTTTTTTTGTCGGATTCAGAATTTTGGCACTTTCTGCCATAAAATGCACTC
>JBFLWK010000130.1 GCA_040757695.1 Elusimicrobiota bacterium | reverse complement strand
GTAATTATTTCCGTCATAATCAGAACCTTGATTTTGGGGAATTGTATATTTCCCGCACCAAGTATCATTGGAATAAAATGTTGTTGTCCAGCCGTTTGTTCCGCCGTCGGGCTGGAAGTATTTTGCTACATAAGGAAGTTTGCTAAATGAAACTTGATTAGAATTGGTTTTCATCGGAGTGTCAAAAACTACTTTAAGTTTTATTTCACCAACTCCAACAACCTCTGAAATATGGACAACTAATTGATTGGTGTCATAATTATGATAACCATGATATTTAATCTGATAATTTTGCTGAATTTCCACATGTTTTGCGATTGGGGAATCGGGAATCTGAATATATCTTACAATACTATAAACTGCGGCGTAACTACTCAACGGTTCGTGAGAACGGTCATTTGTATGAGCATTAACTTTTATTGTATCTAATGTAGACCCTGCTTCAACCACAATTACTGTATGTATATATGGGTCTTCATCATCACCCAAGGAAATAACATCACCAACTTTAAAATTAGACGGTATCGTATTTACACTAATTGTTGCACCATGATAATTCTGTAAAGCACTTGGCATTTCAGCCACTCTGATTATTGTATTACCTATTCCCATATATCCTTGATTTGTAAACCTTAATCCACCATCAATCAAACATTGTGAAACAAAATTTGTGCAATCTCCACCTTCCTCACTGTAATCATGATATACAGGATTACGACCATACGCCCAAGTATCGGCATAGTTTACCGCTTTTATGCGGTCATATGAAAATAAATCAGCAGATAAAAATAATTGAAAACCAATACTACAAAATAATAAAAAATATTTTCGGTAAATTGCTTTCATTTTTTACCTTCCTTTTTATCTCTTTTCTGCTCTGCATCTTTTAATTCTTTTTGTAATTCTTGATATTCTAATTCTTGTAATCTCTTTTTACTTTTTTCGTCTCCAATTTGTTTTAATATAGATTTTCCTATATTTTTTACTCTGGGATTTTCAGATTTAAGAATATTCTCTATCTTTCCTTGGACAATATCTTTATCACCCATATCGTGTAAATAATATACCGCTTCAGCACAAACTAATTCGTCTTTATGATTAAGAAGTTTATTCATAATTATTTTTGCCTTGTTCTTGTCATAATAAACTCTTTTTCTTATTTCACCTTTCTTGTCATCATAATCAATAAGTTTAGAATATGATAATACTTCTGGATGTCCTTCTTCTGCATATTTTTCTAAAATCGGTAAAGCAATCTTTTTTTCTTCTTCATTTCCTAGTTTCATTAAAACAGTCGCTCCTATAATTTTATGTTCTCCATTTTCTAAAACTTGTTTTTTGAATATAGGAACAATCTTTTTATCATTAAATCCAGATAACATTTGAGCAGTCATTTTTCTAATTCCCTTGTCTGAATCTTCTACCATAACCTTTGCTAATGGTTCTATTGCTTTTGGGTCTTTTGAACGAGAAAGAAGAAGGATTGCTTTCTCTCTTGCAACCCAGTTTGAATTATCTAATTCCTTAATAAGTTTAGGAACTCTGTTTTTAAGTTTGTTCTGTTCTTTTTTTTGTTCTTTTTGAAATTCTAAAAATTTCTTTTGACCTTCTAAATTTTGTTCTTGTGCTAATAAAAACTTTTCAGATTGCAATCCAGCAAACATATTTAATACTAATACTCCGCATATAATTGGTTTTAGCATGGTCTTGTTCCTCCCCGTATATTTTATTTGACACTCCGATGAAAACCGATTCTAATCAAGTTTCATTTAGCAAACTTCCTTATGTAGCAAAATACTTCCAGCCCGACGGTGGAACAAACGGCTGGACGAACACATTTTATTCCAATGATACCTGGTGTGGGAAATATACAATTCCCCAAAATCAAGGTTCTGATTATGACGGAAATAATTACATAAGTATTTTTGCTCGTGGTCTTGACAATTCACCGATTGACCCAGACGAAGATTTAACGACTTATAATTTGTCAAATACAAATCCTGACCTTTTGCATCTTTTTGCTTTTGAAAATTTATATTTTTCTGACGATATCCAAAATCTGACTTTTGCAAAGTGTTGCTACTCAAAACAGAGGTTTTCCAATGTTTAATAAAATGAATTTTACCATTTTTCCGTCTATAATTAAAGTTATCAAAAATTCCTTCTCGTCGGTAATTTCCTCTACCTTGACGGGAGAGGGTTGGGGTGAGGGTGATATTAACTTTATTAAAATTCATTTTCCGTCTATAACAGGGGGATACCCAACCATTACCCGCACCAGAATAATCAATTACAGGGCAACTATGAGGGGTAGTGTGAGAGACATTTTTAAGAGTGTCATCAGAAAAATCAACAATCTTATGATTATCCCTCATACTCATCACCCCCTTATCGCTCACCGACAGCAATCGTCCTCGCACACCCCAATAATCAGGGTGGCTCGTCCTTTGTTCTGTCAGTTCGCTCTTTCGCCCCTGCGGGTCGTGTGGTCGTCTGACGACGCCCTTAAATACAAAGTCAATTCCTTCGTTATAGGGAGTGTCAAAAGATTTTCCGTCATCACCCAAATTATTTTCACTGACTTTATTAAAAGATTTTTCACAATTATTTTTTACAGATTTTCCGCAAAAGTTCATATCAATAACCTCTGTCTTTTTTCCTTCGGATGATGTTTATTGTAATATTTCCTTAATCCTTTTAATGTCACCTTGCTATACAACTGCGTCGTCTGTAATGAACCGTGTCCAAGAAATTCCTGTATATACCTTATGTCCATTCCATTCTCTAATAAATGTGTCGCTATACTGTGCCTGATTGTGTGGGCTGTTATCGGCTTGGAGATTCCGCTTACTCTGGCATATTTCCTAAATAAATCACACATCCCCTGCATCCAAAATGGTGTCCCGGATAAAGTGAGAAAAACAGTGTCGTTGCTGTTTCCATTTTTTAGGAGTCGTGGTCGGATTACTCGCAGATATTCTTTCAGATACTCGGTGGCTATTTTGGTAAGCGGGAGCATTCTCTCTTTTCCTCCCTTTCCGTCCTTAATTATACAAATTTTTTTCTCTAAATCCAAGTTATTTATTTTTAGTTTCCTTAACTCGGTATTTCTCATTCCAGTTGAGTAAAATAACTCAAAGATTGTTTTATCTCTAAACCCAATTACTGTGTCTGTCCGAGGAATATCCAAAAATTTTTCCACTTCTTCCTGCGAGAGAATCGTTCTCGGCAGTCCCTTTTTTATCGTTGGTATTTCCATATCTTTTGCTGGATTGTAAAGTATTATCAGGTTTTTAGTAAGCCATTCAAAGAAATATTTGACGGGTTGTAATTTTGTGGCTATACTCTGCTCACTATATGGTTTATTGTTTTCCGGTTGACAGAATTTTCTTAACATTGTGTTATACTCGGTAATCATTTCTTGGTTTACATCTGCAATTTTGTTTATCCCTTTTCCCTCTAAAAATTTCTCAAAATGGTTTATTGCATAACCAGTATGCTCTATCGTGTCATTAGAATAATTATTGTTTTTCAAATATTCCAAATATTTCTCTCTTAATTTTTCTATTTCTGTTTTATACTGTTGCATAGTTATATTTGTCCTTATTCCCCATCGGGATTTTTATTTCATCACTAAATCTTTTTATTGGTATCCTGTTTATTTCTCTCGGATGATATTTTTTTAATAGTTCCCGCAATTTTTCTTTTTCTATGTGAGTATATACCTGGGTCGTTTGGATTGTCTCATGCCCCAAAAATGCCTGAACATACCGAATATCCATCCCGCTCTCTAAAAGATGAGTGGCTACTGAATGCCTAAATGAATGACAAGGTGCTACTTGTTTTGTTATACCTGCTTGTTTTATGTATCTTTTGAGCATCGTGTCAATCCAACCCTGTGATATTAAACCACCATAAACAGTCAAAAATAATATCTCTTCACCTGTCTTTGACTTCTGTTCCCAATTATTTCCAGAAGGTCTTGGACATTTTGCTAACTCTGGTCTTACCTTTCTTAAATATCTCTCTAAAAATCTGCAAGTCGGTGTATTAAGTAAAACATATCTGCTTTTTCCACCCTTACCTTTATTTACTCTCAAAACTTTTTTGTCTAAATCAACATCACTAACTTTTAATTTTATTAACTCACCTGCTCTTATCCCTGTTGAATACAAAACTTCCAAAATTGTCCTGTCTCGGTAGCCGAGTGTTGTTCTTATCTGCGGTTGTTTCATTATCCTGTTTATCTCCTGCACTGTCATTATTCCTCTCGGAAGTGGTCTTTTATCCTTCGGCATTTGCCAACCTTCCGTTATATCCCGGTAAATTATTCCTTTCTTCACAAGACACTTAAAAAAGTTCCTTACCGACATTAACCGGGTGACTATTGTTGAACTCGTCAGATTATTTCCTTTCTTTGTTTTGTATCTCGTTAAATATCCTTTGTAGTTCTCTAAATTTTCATGATTCACTTT
>JBFLWK010000129.1 GCA_040757695.1 Elusimicrobiota bacterium | reverse complement strand
ATACCCGCTGATTTTTTGGCTGCCGAACGCGGGATGTTCAGATTTCAACTGGAGTATTTTATCTATTACTGCTGGCGGCTTTTTTATTAACTCTACACTGCTCCACTGCCGACGGTTTATTAGCCCTTCCGCTCCTCGTTCATCGTATCTATTTACCCAATCGTTGATTGTTGTCCTCGGTATCCCGGATAATTTACTTATCTGCTCCTTGTTGTAGCCACGTTTCGCTAATTTCACCAACTCCAATTTATAATCCGCACTGTACCGCTTCCTTCTGTTATCACATCTACCCATATTGACTACTCCCTTTTTAGGGTCAGCAGTCAACCAATTCTTTCAAATCCCGTGTCCAATTACCTTCTGGGTGAGATAGATCCTGATTTTGACCCTGACGATAACAAAGATCTATAACATTGAAATTCCTAGACATCAAGTTATAATAAAAAAGGGTTGGTAGTCAACAAATCAAACCTCCCTTTTGTTCAATAAGCTCGTGGGGAGCACAACTACGTGGAATTGGTGTCATATCAAATCGCTTAATAATCGTTCCATCTCCCACTCGTTGAACCAATCTTTTCTTTGTCCCATCAAGCACAGTGCTTTGTTAATTTTTGGGTTTTTTTGAGATGTTTTACCGTCTCAAAAAAGCATACTCAAAAAAAATCTAGATCTTTTATGTAAAATTTTGTACAATTTTACCATGGTCTTACGACCACACATTTTTTTCAGGAGGTAAAACCATGGTAAATTTTGTTTCAACTCCACCAAAAATCTTAACAAACTTCCTCAACAAATTCCAAGATATTTTTTCAAAACCTACTTTCTTAAGCTTTTCTGTTTATGTTTTAAGTCTGTTTTTGGAACTTAAAAGAACAAATATTCAAACTATTGCTTCCCGAAACTTTTTTGCTAATTATGAAAACTTATAGTACTTCATTTCCGAAGCAAAATGGAACGAAGAAAAACTTAATACCTATCGCATCCAAATTCTTGAGTCAAACCGCACAACCAAAACCTGTCCCAAAGGTGTTCTCGTTATTGACGATACCGGCTGCAAAAAATGGGGCTTCAAAACTGAAGGTGCTCAAGTTCAACACTACGGTACTGAAGATATCATCACAAACTGCAATATCGTTGTCGCTTCTGCCTATTGTGATAACAAAAAATCTTTCCCTGTAAATCTTAAACCATACATACCAAAAGATGATCCACTATTTGAAAGAACTTTTGAAGATTTCAAAAGTAAAATTGAACTCGCTGAAGAACTGGTTGAAGATGCTATTGACAAAGAACTTAACTTCTCCGATATAGTTGTTGATACCTGGTATTTCTCCAATGACTTTGTCGCATTTATACAAGAAAAAGGTCGAACCTTTATTACAGAAGCGCCGGTTGATAGACTTATCTCTTACCGCGGAAAATGGACACGCGCAGATGAACTTGTTAAACTCATCCCCAGCGATAAACTTCGCTGGGTAACGGTATCCACTCCACACGGTAAGAAAAAAGGCTTTTATACTTATCGCTTCAAATCAAAACTTAAAGGACTTAAAAGAAATTTTCTTGTTGTCCTTGCCGTCGGAAATTGGAACAAAGATGATCCAAAAGATGTCCATATCTATGTCACAAATTATCTCTCATATTCCTATTCTGTTTTTTCTCTGATTTTGATAATTTCATTTTAAATTTTTTTTAATTGTTCGGATATTTGTATGTTTCCGAATTCTTTTGGAGATAAAATTGAGAGTTGGTCTAAAATTCTCTGTCGGGATAACCAATTTGTTTAATCACCAGATAATTACCAAAATCGCCAAGTAAACGCCAACTAATCGCCAAGATTTTTTAGAATACAACAAACACTCCTGCCTCTACCATTGGGCTTCAAGATACTTTTCTCAACTATTTTTGCATCATTTTTGCATCAATGAAAAGTCTATATTGAATGTTTCTTTTACCGGTGCCTTCCATTTTAACAATGCTTTTTTTAACAAGGTCTTGCAAATCTCTCATTGCTGTTATACGATTTGTATTTATCAATAACTGATACTCTTTGTTTGTGATTTTCCCTTTCTCCTTCACATACACTATAGCTTTTATTTGTCTTTCGTTTAAACCGAGTTTTCGGAGATATTCCTCAGTCAAAATATCTTTTCTGAATATCACTTTGAAACTTGAACCATCGTCTATAAATTCTGGTTCGGGGAAATTTATTTTCTTACATTCATCAATTATTTTTAATGTTCCTCTACCCCATTTTTCTATATACCCAGCATAATAAAATGCTTCAGCAATTTTACAAAATTGCAGCACGGGTTGGTTTATTGTCTTTTATAAGTTCAAGTTTTCTTAGCACATCTAATGGGGTTTCAGTGGCTGGAACCGGTCTTCGGCCTGTGGTATTGCAAAGTTGAATAAATTTTTTAACTTTTTCTGTATCAATATCATTAATTTCTGCACGAGTTTCTTGAATTTCATCCCAGGTTGTTCCGACACTTTCAAGAACGAGTTTCGTTATATCCTCCCAATTCATCTGACGGTTAGTAGAACTGACTCGTTTGTAATATCTACCTTTGAAACTTACAGGTTTTATTTGGCTTTCAGAAATTTGCAGAATAGCAATTGGTTTATCTTTGGTGAAGAGTTTTTCAACTTTTAGTCGTGGTTTTGGCTCTATTGTCTGTGAAATTTGGTTTATCCAATTGTTGATTGATTCTTTACCCAACTAAATACCTTTTACCATTTTCTTATCATTTATGCCGATAATAATATTGCCACCTTTAGTATTCGCAAATGCGCATACAGTTTCAAAGACATCTTTATCAAAATTTTGTTTTAATTCTACTGTGTCTGACTCGCCGGATTCAACAATTTTTGTAATTTGTTCTTTATTCATCAATAAATTCCTGAATAGAAAGTGTTGTGAGGATGACAATATATTAATTTTATCAATGATTTTGCGACGACAAAAATAAAAAACGGGGATGATGGCACTCTTACACCACCATTTTTTACCATTTCATTCCCATTGTATGTGGTGCAGATACAGAATGGGCAAATTACTCTAAGTCAGGAGCGCCAGAAACCACCATCTCAAAAAGAACTAATAGAAACAAAACTTAAAATCCTATTTCCAGAAGAGCCTAAAACATTTGCTGAAAAGCTCAAATACTTCAGAATTAAAAACAGTCTACTTCAAGAGGACCTTGCAAAAAAACTTGGTCTAAATGTTGCTACAATCTGCCGCTACGAAAGAAACCGCACTCACCCTGCCCCAGAAATTATCCATAAACTCTCAAAAACCCTAAAAACAAACTTATCCAGTTAAAATCTTTTCCTTCAGGTATCATTATTAGGAAGGATTTTGTATTACTTCCAATTACTTAAGTTAAAGCATTTGCAAGTGCAAAATGTATATCTTCGTTTAGATAAAACTTCATATTCTTGCTCTTGTTTTATTAATCAAGTTTGGTGGGTATTTTTTCTTACAATATTCTTCACTGTTTTCTTTTATATATCGCTCAATTTCTTGCAGATGCATGTGGTAGTACGATATTGCATCATGAACCTGAGCAGGATTTAAGTGCGGAAGCCCTGCTAAAATGTCTTCAATTGAAAGTCCCATTTTGTAGTATCCAATGATTGACCGCACGGTTGTTCGTGTTCCTTTTATTATGGGTTCTCCACCACAGATTTTTGAGTTCCTTACAATGTATGGATGTTCAGTAGGCTTCTCTTTAGTAAGTACTTGTTGCATATGCTTAACCTCCAATTTCTGAAAAACTCGTCGTGTAACTATTCTTATATGCAAAATTTAATGTTTGATTTTATTATATCATATTTAACACAAAAAGTAAAGAAAAAATTTTGTGTGCTTTTGAGTCAACATTTAAATGAACAGCTAAACTTTTAACATTATATTCACCAGATACAGTTGCAGTTGATTTTGTGGTAGTTCATTTTTAGTTGGTGCCAGATGAATTTTGTTTCTTTACATAAGGCAATTTTATGATAGTTGTATTCGGATTTCAAATAGTCAATAATAGTTGAGTACATCTTAAATCTAATTTCAGAATTTATTCTTTTACCCCAGTTGGAGTTTTCAGAGAGATATTTTGTCCAGGAAGTATCCGTGCAGTTATTGATTGTGCTTGGGTAAGAAATATTTTTGTGTGTTGTATGATTTTAATGAACTACCCTGTGGCAAAGCCACAGGATATCTTGTTTCAAAACAACCGTAGTTGCCTCAAATCTTCTTTGGGTTTATCTTGTTTCTGAATGTATTCTTTATCATATTATTTTTTACTTGCAACTTTCTATAAGGTGACCCTGTGGATAAATTCATCGCCAGTAAGCCCAGTCGGATGTTCAACTCTTCATTTTTGAACAGCAACCGCTCTAACCCACGGTGAACTTTTGAAACACCGATGAACCCTTCAATCTTACTCCGGCTTCGCTGTTTCCACTTCACCCATTTTT
>JBFLWK010000128.1 GCA_040757695.1 Elusimicrobiota bacterium | reverse complement strand
TAGTAGTCGGGGACATTCGGGAATGACATATCAGGACGCAGATGAACCCCCGATAAAATCATTCGGGGGCAGGCTCCGATTATCAGGATTTTAAGTATCCAGACATTTCTGCGAGAATCAGCGTCCCCAAAAAACAACTCGGGAATGACAAACAAGGAAATGGGAACGAAAAATAGAACTTACTTGAGCAGGATTCCCAAAGTGGCTACCATCTGCGTAAGCCACAAAATTACCAGCCATTTTATAATTTTTACTTCTGTATTTTTGAGATCCATTTTCGTTGCCACCGTTTTGAGGAGTTCAGCATTGTTAGTTTCTAAAGCAACCTCAATGCTTTCACTAATTCTTTTAGATTGTTTTTCATCAAAACTGTCCCTGAGTATTTCAAATACTTTTAAGGTATTAACATATGCCATAATTATCACCTCCAGGTTTTTTATCTGTGTGTATCAGTGGCTTTATCAGTGTTTATCTGTACTGCAAAAAATTATAACAAAAATAAAAGATTTTGTCAAGAAAAAAATTAAGGACTTTATGAGAATTAAGTTTTGTATTTTTATATTATTATTATTTGCCTGTTCGGTTTATGCTGAATTTAGAATCAATAACTCAACTTTTAATTTTAATGGTGATGTCTCTTTCAAAACAGACGGTATAAAAATTATTAGCGGTGCGATAAACTGTTATTCTGCCAAACTTGCTGTCTCAGGCAACTGGGAAAATCAAGATACATTTAATGCCGGGACATCTACCGTAACATTTGAGGATTCCACCAACATTTCTACTATCGTCGGAAACACTATTTTTTATAATTTTACCTGTGAAACACCGGCTAAGACGCTCATTTTTACCGCTGGTTCAACCCAAACAATCACCAATACGCTCACCTTGACAGGTACAGTTGGTAATCTCATTACATTAAAATCATCTGTTGCCGGGAACAAATGGTATGTTTCGTTTCCTAACAGCAGTCAGACGGTAAATTATGTTAATGTAAAAGACGCTGATGCTACTGATAACACAGTATCTTGTTATTATTCTATAAATTCAGGGAATAACAATACTTACTGGATCTTTTTAGATGCCACTGCACCGACGGGCTCACCATCAACACCGATAGATGCAGGTGTGTATTCCTCAAGTTCTACGCTTACATTTAATTGGACATTGGGAACGGGTTCAGACCCTGACAGCGATATTGTTGGTTATTATCTACAGATTGGGACATTACCAGGTAGCAATGACAAATTTGATGGTTATGTAGGCAATGTGACAAGTTATTCTGTGACAGGGTGCGTAGATGGTGAAACATACTATGCGAGGGTGAAAGCAAAAAATGAAGCAGGTTTGTATAGTGACTGGTCAGCGAATAGTGATGGTATAACGGTTGACCTTACAGCGCCGTCAGCGCCTGCAATTATTTCAGAAACACATCCTGATTCAGCAAAAGAATATCTGGATAGCAATCCTGTAATTCTACTCTCAAGTTCTACTGATTCTTCAGATATTGCCGGATACTATTACATATTCAATCAGGACACCGGGACAGTGCCGAGTGCCAGCAGCGGGACTTATACAGCAGTGGTATCATCTTTATCATTTACGAATATCGCCGACGGGTTCTGGTATCTACACATAGTTACTGTAGATGGTGCCGGTAATGTTAGTAGTGAAGTTGCACATTATAAAATAGGTATCAAAACAACTATCAATCCTGCTACAGCCAATACATTTCTGTTATCAGATGGCACGAAAGTAGAAATGCCCGCTAATGCAATTGATACCGCAACAAAACTAATAATAACAAAACCCGCCGAAATTCCAATATCGGTGTATAACCCGGATTGTAAAGATACAGGTATTGTAAAAGAAATAAAATTGGCTGACCCTGTAATCCTGCTGAAAAAAGAAATCACCATTACGCTTATTTATACTGATACAGAAATTGCAGATATAGACGAACAGACACTTAAAATCGCTTGTTACAATGAAACAAACAGGAACTGGAAAATTATATTTAATTCCATTGCATATCCTGATGAGAATAAAGTAGTTGCTAAAGTGAACCATCTGACATTATTCAAAATAGTTGGCTACAAAACACCATCGGAGGAAATATCCGGCTTGAGTAATTACCCGAATCCGTTTGTTGCCGGTAGCGGAAAAGTAACAGCAATAAAATACACATTGAAAGAAAACTTGGATGTTGAAATAAAAATCTATGATTTAATTGGCGAGTTGGTCTGGGAGAAAAAATTAACTGCAGGTGAAACCGGTGGTGTACTCGGTCCTGATAATGAAATCACCTGGGATGGTAAAAACGAAAATGGCGACTATGTCAGTGCTGGTGGGTACATTTGTTTAGTGAAAGTTGGCAATAAAGTAGAGAAAACCAAAATCGGTGTGAAATAAAAAATGAAAAAAATTGTTGGATTTATCTTGTTAATTTTTAACTTTTTACTTTTCACTTCGTTTGCTTTAGCAAACGGTGATGGTGGTTTGCCGGGCTATTTTCTTACACAGGGTGCCGGTGCCAGAGCGCTTGCATTAGGTCGCAGTTTCACAGCAATCAGCGATGATGCCACTGCGATGTTCTTTAACCCCGGCGGATTGTTCCAATTACAGAGAAAAGAATTGCAGTATATGTACGCTAATCTGTTTGAAGGTACTCAGTATCGCGCGTTAAGTTTTTCGCAGTCCGGCGCCGGTGTGGTGACATTCGCACTCGGTGCAGTACAGTTGAGGTCAGCAGGGTTCATAGAACGAGATGAGTATAATTATCCAACAGGTAAAGAGTTTGTAGACGAAAATACAGCGATTTTATTAAGCAGTTGTTTCAAGATTGAAGAAGATAAACTTGGTGTCGGACTTAATCTGAAACATATTATGAAAAAAATTGATACATTTAATAAGTCAGGTTTTGATACAGATGTCGGTTTCCTGTATTCACCGTTACCAGAGTTATCTTTCGGGTTGAATATACAGAATCTGCTCGGTGCAAAGTTTAAACGCGAATCGCTTACTGATGAATTACCGATGAATATAAAATTAGGTATCGCAGGTAAATTATTTCATAAAGCGATTACTGTAAGTGCTGATTTGGATAATACAGATAAACGGTCTGCAAAGTCACATTTCGGAATTGAATATCGTGTAAAAGAAATTCTCGGCTTACGGGTTGGCTATGATATATCATACATCACTGCTGGATTCGGTGTCAGCTACAAACATTTTTATTTGGATTATGCATTACTTTCGCATACTGAACTTGAATTAAGTCATCGTGTATCTTTAGGCGTCAGGTTCGGTCGGTCAAAAGAAGACATCATACTTGAAAAGCACAGAATAGCACGCGAAGAAGAACAGAAACGCGAGAGAACGAAGGAATTGTTCAGACAGGGTGAAGAATACTTTATGGATATGGATTGGCAGGGTGCTGTTACGAATTTTGAGCAGGTGCTTATTTTTGACGAAAATAATCAGACGGCAAAAGATAAACTGGCTAAAGCGAAACAGAATCTTGAATTGATAAATAATTCTATGAAAAAAGGACAGCAGTTGTTTAAGAACCGTGACTTTGATGGTGCTATATCAGAATTTGATAAAGTGCTTGTTCTGAATCCGCAAAATACAGAAGCACAAGAATACAAAAAATGGCAGAAAATGAAAAAATTAAAAAGGCAAAAGGAATAAATCTTGCAGTTGCCGATTTTACAGCAAAAAATGTAGCCGCCTCTGATTCATCTATTGTTTCTGATTTTTTAAGGACAGAACTGGTAAAACTTGGTGGTTTTAATGTAGTTGAGAAAGCGAATATGGATAAGATATTAGCGGAAGTAGCGTTTCAACAGACAGGTTGCACAACATCAGAATGCGCTGTTCAAATCGGAAAACTATTAAATGTTCAGCAGATGGTTGTTGGCTCACTTTCAAAATTGATGGAAACATATTTTATAACTGTGTATCTTGTAAATGTGGAAACAGGTAAAATACTAACTTCATATAATGAGGAAGCACAATCTGCAAAAGAACTCAGGGACGCTTGTGCAAGGTTGGCTGATAAACTTACAAAACCATTTGGGCAGGAGATAATACCAACACTGCCATTATCGCCGACACCATCTTCGTCACCACATCCGCGCGAAAAAATAAAACAACCAGAACAAAAAACAGAAAATATAGAAAAGCGGATAGAAAGTCATCATAAACAAGCAGAAATTTTTCTCGCAGCCAGACAATACAGATATGCGATAGCCGTCTACAAAGATGCAATCCGCATTTTCCCAAATGAAGTAACATTTTATGCTGAACTTGGTGCATTATACAGAGAACAGAAACAACTGGGAATGGCAGTTGACGCATATCTTGCGTGTTTAGAAAAAAATCCCGATGCGGATGATGTCAGAAAAGATCTTGCAGTACTGTATGAAGAGATGGAGAAAACTGTAAGGTTTTCATATGGTAAATATACGGATAAAGCAAAAGAACAGTGGAAAA
>JBFLWK010000127.1 GCA_040757695.1 Elusimicrobiota bacterium | reverse complement strand
CATCCCAGCATCAGTTAGTTCGTTGCCTTATTAACTGTGGGATTTGGTGTTGGACTGGTCGCTACCCTTTATCCAGTTCGGACTTCCACCGACAAGAATTCAAGGAACTTTCTTGGCACACTCATAAAAATATCCTCCAATTAAAATTTTTCCCAATGTAAAACATCTTCTAACTTTCTTTTTCTGATATTAGATTTTTCGTTAGAATAACCTACAGGAATTATGGAGATAAGTTTGTAGTCCGGTGGTGCATCCAATTCTTTTGCAATTGTTTGGGCATAATTTTTTTTATCACCTGCAACCCAACAGGCAGAAAGTCCAAATGAGTGAACTGCCAGAAGAATATTTTCAGTAGCTGCACAGCCATCTTCTAAAAAATACTTTGTATCCTTTGCGAAAACAACTATACAAAAAACGGCATCTTTAATGAACGGACCATTACCTGCCACAATTTCTGCAAGTTTTTTTAACTTATTTCTATCGGTAACAACGACAAATTCTACTGGCTGGATATTTTTTGCCGTTGGTGCTAACCGTCCGCAATTTACTATTTGTTCAATAACCTTTCGGTTCACTTCGCCACAATGCAGTTCCCTGATACTTCTTCTGGTTTTTATACATTCAATAACATCCATGTTTTTATTTTACAAAATAAAATTAACAAAATCAAGGTATTGACAAAAAAACTTTTTTTTTATATTATTATAGTATGGACGAGATATTTACTTTTCTAAAAAACCATCTTTATTTTTCAACACTTACGGATGAAGAACAAAAAGAGTTCAGTTCAATACTTGATATTCAGAACTTCAAAAAGAACGATGTTATATTCAAACAAGGTGAATTAGGCGACCGTCTTTATATTGTAAAAGACGGGATGGTAAGAATATTTATTATAGACAACGATGACGACCACACGATTGCGGTAATGAAACCTGGCGATATTTTTGGCGAACTCGCTTTGTATGATACACAACCGCGTTCTGCATATTCTTCGGCGCTCACTTCTGCAACCCTTTTAGTAATCACTCGTGAAAAATTTGAAGAACTGAAAAAGAAAAACTCTCAGGTTGCCTCCAAAGTACTCCAGATAATGTTGAAAGTGCTCTCCAAACGGCTTCGGCTTACCACACAGAAACTCTACGGCCAGTTTTAAAAATATTTCACTTGACAAATTTTAATTTTTTGTTATACTATCTATTGCGGGGTAGAGCAGCCCGGTAGCTCGTCAGGCCCATAACCTGGAGGTCGGTGGTTCAAATCCACCCCCCGCAATAACATTAGCAAACATAAAATTAGTATATGGAAACAATTACATCTGCAATTAAATCCTTAAAAGCACCGGCTGTAATCAGACGAATGGGTTCTGATTGCGTTTACTGTTATTTAGAACAGGGTATTACCTGTATGATGTATTTTTGTAAAAAAAAATCTGTAATTACTGGCAGACGAGAAATTTGTACTGATGGTTTCCGAGGCAGATGCGCTGACTACAAACCGTGCTATTAGATACAATCCTCCTGATTTTTCTGTCAATTTCTATCTATACCGATATTAAATACCGAAAGATTTATAATTTTATTACATTCCCTGCTGTAATTTTAGGGCTAGGTTTCAATTTTTTTTATTCGGGTCTACCGGGCTTAAAAGATTCGCTGGCTGGTTTTGCGGCTGGCTTTTTATTTCTGTTTATTTTTTATCTGTTAGGCGGAATTGGTGCAGGTGATGTAAAATTTATGGCTGCGGTTGGCTCACTTAAAGGTTTTGAGTTTGTTGTAAGAGGCGGTTTTTACGGTGCGATATTAGGCGGGATTGTGGCAATTATTGTATTATTTTTTAGAAAGAATTTTTTGGGAACACTTAAAAAATTATTTTACGCTTTAATTTCGCTTGTCACTTTTAGAACTCCGGAATCGTTAAAATTTGACGAAAGCCAGTCGGTATACCTGCCTTATACTGTGTTTCTTGCACTCGGAATGTTTCTGCGATGGATAATAACCACAGAATGCCGCTAATGGGATTTGAACCCATGGTCTTCGCCTTGAGAGGGCGATGTCCTAAACCACTAGACGATAGCGGCAGTTTTTTAGTTTACGAGAATTAAATATCCTAGTGGTTTAAGCGAGATATTAAGTACATTATTGTTCCCGATTTTATATGTTTTGTTTGTTAGAGTATCTTTTAGTTCTATTATTCCTTCTGGAAGCGGGATTTTTATTTTTTGTGTCTTGTCAGAATTATTCAGAATAACTACACCAATTCTATCTCCTTTAATTCTTACAAATCCAAACACATTTTTTTCATCATCAGCAATCAGTGGCTTATAGAGTCCTGTCTTGAAGACACTATATTTTTTTCTGATAGCGCTAATTTTTTTGTAATGTGTTAGCAGTTCTTCATCTACGGTTGCACCGGGTTCGTCGCATTTAAGTTCACGCCATAGCATCGGTTTTCTGTCAAACGGGTCATCAGCACCCCACATCCCGACTTCATCACCATACCAGATACACGGTGAACCGACGAATGTGAATTGGAACGCAGTGATTAATTTTAAGAGTTGATAGCAGTCTGCGGATGGTTTTGTATTTTTGTAATTTTTGTTGTAGTCGCCGCCATCTCTGGGGTTTAATCGGTTTCGTTTATCATATTCCCGCTGAGGATTATAAATCATAGATGCGATTCTATCTGTATCGTGGCTATCCAAAAGATTTAACTGCACAAAATTGACCTGCATCGGGTAGGTTGACAAAAGATGGTTGATTGATTTTTCAAATTGTGATGATGAGAGTGTTTTATCAACCAAAAATTTTATTGCTAATTTTACAAGTGGATAATTCATCTGTGAATGAAACAGTTCTTTTGTTAGCCAGTCAGGCGCTTCACCCCATAGTTCGCCGACTATATATGCATCAGGATTGATTTTTTTGACAAGTGCACACCATTCTTTCCAAAATGGCATTTTTACGCAATCAGGTACATCCAGTCGCCAGCCGTCAATTCCGTCGGATGGGTTGCCATCGTTATTCGGGTCCATCCACCGTTTTGTAATCTCAAAAATATGTTTTTTGACGGGCTCAATAAGTCCGTTTTCATCTTCTTGGAATTCCGGCAATCCGCCGAAACCAGCCCAGCCTGTGTAGCCTTTACCCTGATTTGAGTATTTTCTGAATGTTTCCCAGTTGGTAACGATGAACCAGTCTTTATAAACTGATTTCTCATTTTTTTGTTTTAAGTCAACAAATGCCCAGTGGTTCTCGCCTGAATGATTAAACACACCGTCAACAATTACCTTTATTCCGAGTGAATGTGCCTGTTTTAGGAATTCAAGAAACAGTTTATCTGTATCAGTCCATTTCCATGTTTCAGGGTCTAGCGTTTCATGAAGTTGAGAATAATCTGTTAAATAGCCGAAATGCTGGTCAATATGTCTGTAATCATTCGTATTATATTTCTGATATGAATTTGATTCAAAAACAGGGTTCAGGTAAATCGCTTCCACACCGAGCCCTTTTAAGTAAGTCAATTTTTTGATAAGTCCTTGCAGGTCGCCGCCGAAGAATCTGCCCCAAACAAATTGATAAAAACTGCCCCGTTCTGTTGAATATGGTTTATTGAAATCCCATGTCCAGGGCAGCGTATTTTTCGGGTCGTTTAATTTTTCGCCGTTTGCGAATCTGTCAAGCATTATTTGATACCAGACACAGCCCTTTGCCCAGTCGGGTGTAGAAAAAACAGGTTTCAGTTCAAATGCGATATTTTTTGTATTTGGAAAAATAAAAAGCGTTTTGTCGTCTCTGATTTGAAAATAGCCGTTTCCCGGATTTTTTATTTCAACAATATCCGAGTAATAATCAAACCCGACTGATGAATATGTTTTAGTAAGTACGATTTTCTGTTGTGGAAAACAGGCGACCACAGTTTCTACATCGTTTTTTAATGTACGCAGTTTTAATTCAACCAATTCTGTTGATATCACATTGATTTCATATTTTAATGCTTGGATATTTATATCATCTGGTTTAGCGATACCGTATTTTTCACCTTTTTCACCAACAAAAATTCCAGAATTGAATCCGCCATAACCATCCGGTTTTCTTAATGTTTTATCCGCAAGCGGATCCTCAATCCATTGATTATCGTCTATAACGAACTTATAAAAATGCATCCCATCATTCAGTGGAATCTCTATCGTATATTCCCCGTCAGGTTGTTTTTTCAGGATATCAGCATTTTTGTTCCAGGTATTAAATGTTCCTGCGATAGCGACTTTACTGACAATTTTTCCAGCAGGGTCATAGACAAACTTTACAGATGTCTTTGTGAAACACAGATTACACAGATAAAAAACGCAAATGAACGCAGATAAAAAAAACATTGCCCAATTTTTAACATGTTGTTGAGTAGACATCTTTATAACCTCCTTGTGGTGACAGCCCTATCGGGCTGTCGTGCCCCTCGCAGAACCGTGCTTGCAGATTGCCCACACACGGCTCTTCAATAACACTTCCTCATAAAGC
>JBFLWK010000126.1 GCA_040757695.1 Elusimicrobiota bacterium | reverse complement strand
TTATGAGGAAGTGTTATTGAAGAGCCGTGTGTGGGCAATCTGCAAGCACGGTTCTGCGAGGGGCACGACAGCCCGATAGGGCTGTCACCACAAGGAGGTTATAAAGATGTCTACTCAACAAAATTATTTCAAGAAGATTCCGTTGTTTTCACATTTTCCAGTTTCTGCACTAAAGAAAGTCAAAAAAATTTTTGAGGTAAAAAAATACCCGGCTGGTTCTATCATCTTTTCAGAAAATACAAAAGGCGATTCACTATACCTGATATTATCAGGACTTGTAAAAATATTCCGTTCATCTGCTACTGGCTCTGCCCAGAAAACACTCGCAATCCTCAAGGAAAATGAATTCTTTGGTGAGATGGCATTGTTCAATCAAGGTGGTCGATCGGCATCTGCAAAAGCAATCACAGAAGTTGAAGCAATTTCTTGTAAAAGAAACGATTTCCTAAATTTGCTTTCGGATTATCCGCAGACCTCTTTTGTAATAATCTCACTGCTTGCTGAACGCTTAAGGGAAGCCGATAAACAGATTTCTGCATTAACATTTCAGAATGCACTCGGCAGGACTGCTATAATTCTATGCGATTTAGCAGAAAAACACGGTGAAAAAAAATATGATGGTATTCATATCAATATAGAACTGACACATCAGGACCTTGCAGAATTAGCAGGAACCGCAAGAGAAGTTATAACAAAAATAATGTCTACATTCAAAAAATCGGGCTGTATAAAATTTGAAGACAAACGACTGGTACTAACCAATATAAAAAAAATAAAAGGCTGGATATATTAAAAAATGAGATTTTAGCAGAAAATTATTGATATGAGCGAATTAAGATGCGCCCGAATTTCAGAAATTCTGCGAGCAAAAATATCTGAAATTTTTATACGGTATCTGCAGGATAATATCGGATTTACTACAATCACTGAAGTAAAGGTTACGCCTGATTTACGAAATGCAACTGTTTATTACAGTGTGCTTGGAACCGACGACGAAAAGAAAAAAACTGCTGATACTTTAGAATCTGCCAGACAGTTCATAAACCACGAGATTGGTAAAAGTTTACATATTAAGTTCACACCGGTTGTAAGGTTTGAATACGATTCTACACCAGAACGGGCTGCCCGTGTGTTTGAACTTCTGAAACAGATTGAGGAGGAAAAAATTGAACATAAACATACACCAAAAATATCTAAAAAAACTTGCCGAACTAAAAAGCGTTCTAAAAAATCCAAAAAATAAAACTTTCTTTATCGCAGGACACCAAAGACCTGACGGCGATATAATCGGTGGAATGCTGGCATTGAGGTCTTTGCTTATCCGACTGAAAAAAAATGTCGGCGTTTTTAGTTGCGACCCTATTCCACTATTTCTGAAATTTCTGCCTGATTCAGAAAAAATAAACATCTCTAAAAAAGTAAAACAAAAATTTGATGTTGCGGTAATTTTGGAATGTTCTGAACTTACCCGACTCGGAAATATCATAATCCCGAGAAAACAATCAAAAATTACAATCAACATAGACCATCATGCTTATCAGCAAAACTGGGCGGATATAAACTGGATTGATTCTGAATCCGCTTCAATTTCAGAGATGCTTTTTTATATCTTTAAGTTTATGAACATACTAATAAAAAAAGAAGAGGCAGTTGCACTTTATACAGGTATCGTTACCGATACACATAATTTTATACAGGTCAATACCACACCTCAATCACATCTTGTAGCAGCTGAATTATTAGAACTTGGTGTTGAACCGCAAGAAATAGAAAAATATATTTACAAAACAAAATCGCTTAACATACTGCATCTGTTAGGTATCGCATTAAGCAGAATAAAAGTTGTTCCGTCTGGCAAAATTGCATATACAACGATTACAAATAAAGATTTTGGTATAACAAAAACTACCGCTGAAGATACGGAAGAAATAATAAATTATGCCGGTATGATTCCCAATGTGCTTGTCTGGATGGTTTTTAGAGAGACAGACAGAAAAAATTTTGTTAAAGTAAGTTTTCGGTCGGTTAAAGAAATTGATATGAATAAAATTGCCCAACAGTTTGGCGGTGGTGGTCACAAAAATGCTGCCGGCTGTACCATCAAAGGAAAAATGGAAAAGGTAATAAATACCATTTTGCCGGTTATAGAAAAATATCTGCGTAATCTCTGTTAAAAATCTGCATAATCTGCGTTTATGAAAAATGTTCTTTTAATTAACAAGCCGTCAGGCATTACTTCTTACGATGTAATAAGAATCCTCAAAAAGAAACTTCAGCCACGACCTAAAAAAACAGGACATACAGGCACACTTGACCCGTTAGCATCAGGGCTTCTTATTGTTTTGGTTGATGATGCAACAAAAGATGCTGAAAAATTTTTAGCGTTAGACAAACAATATCTTGTAAAAATGCAGCTTGGAGTTCAGACAGATACAGGTGATACAGATGGCAAAATTGTGAAAACCTGCACGGTACCGAAATTAACCAGAAAAAAAATTGAACGAGTGCTCAAAAAATTTGAAGGAAAAATAAAACAAATTCCACCGATGTATTCAGCAATAAAGTATAAAGGCAGAAAACTTTATGAGTACGCAAGAGCGGGGATAAAAATAAAAATCAAACCACGTGTTGTTGAAATAAAAAAAATAAAACTGCTCAAATATACAAAAGAAACCATTAAATTAAGAGTTGATTGTTCAAAAGGGACTTATATCAGAAAACTGGTTGAGGACATTGCCGAAAAACTTAACACCTGTGCGGTAGTCACTAAACTTGTTAGAACTAAAATCGGGAAATACTCTCTTAAAAAAGCAATTAATGTTATACCACAGAGAACGCAGAGTTTTAAGTTCTTAATTCTGTTTTTTTCTCTGTGCCCTCTGTGGTGAAAGGTTTTTATTTTATGACGACAGAAATTATTGCTATTGGAATGTTTGATGGTGTTCATCTCGGTCATCAACAGGTTCTTAAAACTGCTGTTAACTACGCCAAACAACATAAAATAAAAAGCGCTGTTCTGACTTTTGATTATATCCCGACGAAAAATCACGGTAATCTTACAACACTCAATGAAAAAGCAAAAATTATAAGATCGTTTGATATAGATAAAATTACGATTCTACAATTTGGCAAAATAAAAAATTTGACACCACAGCAGTTTATAGAAAATTATTTAAAAAATTGCTATGGTATCGTTGTTGGCTGCGATTTTAAATTTGGCAAAGACAGACAGGGTAACCTGCAAACACTAAAAAAATTCTGCAAAAATGTAATCAGTGTAAAACCGGTAAAGTACAGAAACAAAATCGTTTCCTCAACACTGGTTAAAAAAAAACTGATTTCAGGTAACATTGAACTATCTAATAATCTGCTTGGCAGAAATTATACATTTGAAGGAAAGGTTATAAAAGGTTCAGGCCTCGGGAAAAAACTCGGTTTCCCGACGGCAAACTTAACTGCCAAAAAAGAAAAAATCCTGCCTGAAGGAATTTTTATATCAAAAGTAAAAATTGGTAATAAAAAAAGGTGGGGATATCGGGCTATAACATACATCGGCAGAAAACCCACGCTTGGATTATCTACTAAAACAGTTGAGATTTATATCCTCGGTTTTAAGCAACAGTTATACAACAAAAAAATAGTTGTTGAGTTGCTTTCCAAAATCAGAGACGATAAAAAATTCCCATCTGTTAAAAAACTTGCAAAACAGATTGAAAATGACTTAAAAATTACACAGGGATATTTTGAAAAATACTATTAAACGAAAAAAAGTTCTTGACAAAACTTTTGATTTTATTTATACTTAAATAGTGGAGGTATGATATTATGTCAACCCAAAAAAAGAAAATTATGGAATTTACCGTTATTTTTGAGAAAGCAAGTGAAGGTGGTTATATCGCTACTGTTCCATCACTGCCAGGCTGTATGACACAAGGGGAAACATTTGAAGAAACAGAAAAAATGGCAGAAGATGCAATAAAATGTTATTGTGAAAGTTTGGTAAAGCACGGTGAACCCATACCGGATGAGACAGAAGAATATGTTGGAAAAATCTATGTGCCTATAATGGTCGAAAAATGAACCATCGTTTAGGTAGCATAAAACCGAAAGAATTTATTCATCGTCTGCAAAAAGCAGGTTTTTGGATAGACCATCAAAGAGGCAGTCATATTGTGATGATGAATAATGAAAAGCGTCGTATTGTAGTTCCATATCATATAAGAGAAATGAAACGTGGCTTATTATTTGGTTTGATAAAACAGGCAGGTTTAACAATAGAAGAATTCCAGAAATTAAAATAGTGTTTTAACCGTTCTTTGTTTTTTGTAGTATTTTTAACAGCATTTCCTTAAAGAGGAAAAAATCCTCTAACTCATGACTAAGGAATGACTGTCGCCTGAACGGGCGGTGGTCTTTCTCGGGTTTCGTCATGAGTTACCGGGGATTGATTGTCCGCCCTTTTTGTTTGGCGGAGCAAGGAGGGAAATTATGAGTGTGCCAAGAAAGTTCCTTAAATTCTTGTCGGTGGAAGTCCGAACTGGATAAAGGGTAGCGACCAGTCCAACACCAAATCCCACAGTTAATAAGGCAACGAACTAACTGATGCTGGG
>JBFLWK010000125.1 GCA_040757695.1 Elusimicrobiota bacterium | reverse complement strand
TCTACGACGAGCAAAAGTAATAAAGGATTGGGTCAAGGTCTTCCCCCAGTTCTCAAAATTATTTTCACTGCCTTTATTAAAAGATTTTTCACAAATTCCTTTTACAGATTTTCCGCAAAAGTTCATACCAATAACCTCTGCCTTTTTTCCTTCGGGTGATGTTTATTGTAAAACTTCCTTAATCCTTTTAATGTCACCTTTGAGTAAAGTTGAGTTGTTTGTAATGAGCCGTGTCCCAAAAATTCTTGGATATAACGAATATCCATTCCATTCTCTAATAAATGTGTCGCTATTGAGTGTCTTATTATGTGTGCGGATATTGGTTTTGATATTCCGCTAACTCTGGCATATTTCCTGAATAAATCACACATACCCTGCATCCAAAATGGTGTCCCTGAAAGTGTAAGAAATACTGTGTCATTATTATTTCCATTTAATAATTTAGGTCGGATTATTCTAATGTATTCTTTCAGATACTCGGTGGCTATTTTGGTAAGCGGGAGTATTCTTTCTTTACCACCCTTTCCGTCCTTAATTATACAAATTTTTTTCTCTAAATCCAAGTTATTTATTTTCAATTTCCTTAATTCCGTGTTCCTCATTCCAGTTGAGTAAAACAACTCAAATATTGTCCTATCTCGGTAGCCAATTACTGTATCGGTTCTTGGTATTGAGAGAAATTTATTTATTTCTTCCTGTGAGAGAATCGTTCTCGGCAGTCCCTTTTTTATCGTCGGTATTTCCATATCTTTTGCTGGGTTGTAAAGTATTGTTAAATTCTTCGTCAACCATTCAAAGAAATATTTGACGGGTTGTAATTTCGCTGCGATACTTTGTTCGGCATATGGTTTATTGTTTTTCGGTTGACGGAATTTCCTTAACATCGTGTTATACTCGGTAATCATTTCACTACTTACATCAGCAATTTTGTTTATTCCTTTTCCCTTTAAAAATTTCTCAAAATGTTTTATTGCGTAACCAGTATGTTCTATCGTATCAACAGAATAATTATTTATTCTTAAATGTTCCAAATATTTCTCTCTTAAATTCGTTATCTCTGTTTTAATTTGTTGCATAATTGTATTTGTCCTTATTCCCTGCCGGGATTTTTATTTCATCTGAAAACTTATTTATTGTAATTGTATTTTTATTGATTTCTCTCGGATGATATTTTTTTAATAGTTCCCGCAGTTTTTCTTTCTCTATGTGAGTATAAACCTGTGTCGTCTGGATTGTTTCGTGTCCCAAAAATGCCTGAACATACCTGACATCCATACCGCTTTCCAATAAATGTGTGGCTACACTATGGCGAAATGAATGACAGGGTGCTACTTCTTTTGTTATCCCTGCTTTCTTTATGTATCTCTTGAGCATTGTATCAATCCAACCCTGTGATATTAAACCACCATACACAGTCAAAAACAAAATTCCATCTCCTGTCTTTGATTTTACTTCCCAGTTATTCCCAGAAGGTCTTGGACATTTTGCTAATTCTGGGCGTATCTTTCTTAAATATCTATTAAGAAACCTGCAAGTAGGTGTGTTAAGTAAAACATACCTGCTTTTTCCACCCTTGCCTTTATTTACTCTTAAAACTTTCTTCTCTAAATCAACATCACTTACTTTTAATTTTATTAACTCACCTGCTCTTATACCTGTTGAATACAAAACTTCTAAAATTGTTCTATCACGATAACCCAGTGTTGTTCTTATCTGCGGTTGTTTCATTATCCTGTTTATCTCCTGCACTGTCATTATTCCTCTCGGAAGTGGTCTTTTATCCTTCGGTATTTGCCAACCTTCCGTTATATCCCGGTAAATTATTCCTTTCTTCACAAGATACTTAAAAAAGTTCCTTACCGACATTAACCGGGTGACTATTGTTGAACTCGTCAGATTATTTCCTTTCTTTGTTTTGTATCTCGTTAAATATCCTTTGTAGTTCTCTAAATTTTCATGATTCACTTTTTTTATTTCTTTTATTCCATCTGCTTTTAAGAAATTTAAGAATATCCTGACCATCTGTTCTGTCTGTCTGACAGTAAAAACAGAAAATCCCTTTAACTGTCCGTGTTGCAGATAATATTCTTTTAACTGGTCAAGTGTAAATTCATCAGACATATTGCTCTGCTCCTGTTATACCCACCCCGCCTTTTATTCGTTTTTGGCAAACTTTCCCTACTTTCAGACTTTTATTTTCTTCCTCGTCAGTATTTTCTACTCTTTCATCGTCTCCCTCTTGGCAAACCTTACCAGACCTATCAGACTTTTGAATAAGTTTATCAGGGTCAGTCAGCCCAAAAAGATATTTTTTACCACCATTCCCCTCATACTGCAACTCATACCGATACATTTTCCCACGCTCACTTTTAGAAATTAAAAGATATTGTAAATCCTCTAATTGTTTAATATGTGCCTTTATCTGACTATCACTCCAACCAGTATATTCTCTAACATCTCTCCTATTAAACCTGAAGTCCTTCTGACCAATCTCTTGCTCTTTGCATTTTTCATCTACCATCTGTTTTATCATTTTTAGCAACTCACGAGATGGACGGGAAAGTTCGTCAGCACTCGTTCCGAATATTTCTGATATGAGTTTATTCGCTTCCTTTATGTCTTCTTTTTCTACCTCAATATATTCAATTTCTTTTCCGTTGTGGTTAAATGTTTTCTTTTCTCGCTGGTATTGGTAAAGAAATGCAATCGCTTTAATAAGTGATAGATATTTTTCATATTCACGCCTCATCTCCAACTTTTCTGTCGGAAAACTTAACTGCTCGGCAAAAGAATTTATCACAACTAACTTTTTAAGCAATCGCTGTGCGTTCTTGTGAAGTGTTTTTATATCCGAAATTTCAAATCCATTTTTTACACCAGCAAGAGTTTCTTGTTTCTGTTGTGCCTGATGAATTTTGTTTGTCTGTTCTTTGCCTTCGTCAAGTGAAAGTGTCCAACATCTCGTTGCATTCTCGTAATTGATTGCTGGTTGTGTTGTAGAAAATAACAGGGCAATTGGTCCCTCAACTTCATACTCTGCTGTCGTCATTTTACCTGTTATTGTGTCTTTCACCGGTGAAACAAGTTTAAGTTTTTTAGACGAGATAAGTTCTCGTATAGGATAATTACTCCCGAATAACCCCTCTTCTTCACCCGCAATTAAAAGTTTATGTTTCAGTCCTTTTTCTCCAAGATAATACAACGCCTTCGGTGTTAGCCGTGTGCAATTTATCAAATCCTCCTCTGGCACTAACTCGGATAAATATTCTAATAATTTACTTTTACCTGCACCACTACGAGAAATAATCACACCCGAAAGTGGATTTTCTAATTTCCGACTGATTGTAATGAGATAACCAATTTTTTTATTCGTATCTTCGCCGACATAACCTAATATTTCTAAATGCTGGACAACTTTTTCTAATATGTCGGGTGATTTCAGAAATTCCATTGCCTGTTCTTCCTCGTCAACTGTCATCTGATATATTTTCTCATCCGTTGTTTTGATTTCTTTTTTCTCTCTCATTTTCTCTAATTTTGTAATAATAGAACATAAATCACTTTTGATTACCCTGTTTTCTACCTCGTATAATTCTGCCACTTGTCTGATAAAATTTGCCCTGCTATTTGATGAATACAGGTCAATCGTATCTATATGAAAAATTGTCTCACCACTTGCTTTGATATTTACCCTCAATCTCTCTGGGTTTATATCATCTAATTCTTTCACTTCATATTTTCTCTTTCCAAATTCAAATAACACTTTCTCATTGGTAATTTTTGCTATCCCCTCACCAATCTTTGTTTCCACTGGTTCGGCTTCGGTGAGTGCCTTCTCAAAAATTTCTTTTGTCATTTCATCACCGATTTTCACTCGGTAGCAGGGTAAATCTATCTTTGTTAATTGCGTTTCTATGTTTTTATTGTCAACAGTAAGATAAATTTTATTAGGTCTGTATCGTCTCAAAAATTCTAAATGAGTGTCATTTAAGATATGAAATACGGGAATAACATTGTCAAAACCCAACTGAAATATTTTTAACGAAGAAATTATCCCATCTGCAAAAATGATTTCTTTGCTCTTAAATGCTGACCAGTTTAATATACCGACTGGTGAATTATTCAAAAATATTTCCATCCCGCCTGCCCCGTTTTGCGAAGCAACATCGGGATCAATTATCCTTTTGCCAATTATATCCACTATGTTGTCATCAGAGTCAATTACTGGAAATACAACACAGTCAAGAAAATATTCCTTGTCTTCCATTAAAATTCCAGTTTCTTTGAGAGTATCTTTTACCTCACCTTTTGTCGGAATCGCTTTTAAGAGAGAACCATCAGCAAATCCAATCTTAAATCTCTCAAATAATTGTTCGTCATATATACCGAGTGAGTTTAAGTATTCCTTACCTTTTTTGTTTTTTCTGAATTTATCTTGATAAAATCTGACTATATTTCCTAATAATTCTTGTTTATTTATTACTGACTGCATAATTCCCTTTCTCCTTTATGAACTTTTGCGGAAAATCTGTAAAAGGAATTTGTGAAAAATCTTTTAATAAAGGCAGTGAAAATAATTTTGAGAACTGGGGGAAGACCTTGACCCAATCCTTTATTACTTTTGCTCGTCGTAGA
>JBFLWK010000124.1 GCA_040757695.1 Elusimicrobiota bacterium | reverse complement strand
TATCCAGCAAATCTTCGGCTATGGAATTTATACGCTTTAAGGCATTGTTTATAAGTTCTTTGTTCCCTTGTGTTACTTGTGCGTCCTTTAATCCGCTTTCCAATGCCGCCAATGGCGACCTTATATCGTGCGCAACCTGTGCCGCCAAGTCAGCACGATATTTATTGATTTCAGAATTCATCAATAAATTATATTCTTCAATAAGTCTTTTCCTTTCCATAAAAGCAATCTTTATTGAAAGCAAGAAAATAAATATCCAAAAAAGTAGTGCAAATATGAAATAAGTCCATCTATTATAATAGAAACGCAATTTACCATATTCGGAAGTTCGATTTTCATCAAAAAATATTTTTACTTCAGACACGCCGGTGAATAATAAATTTGTGGCAGAATAATTCTCTGGTATTGAGAAATTGTTACTCCTGATTATTGAAGTCCACACAAGACCTGAAAAATCTTTCAAAACAGATCTGGACATATCCATCATTATCAATCTGTTATCACCGTTTAGTAATGGCGTCCTAAAACTATCCGATAGGTGTTCTGCAATCCTTTGTTTAAAATAAGCAGTATAAAACAATGAAGAAATAACAAGAAAAATGAGGATTAAAAGATTTAAAAGAATAACCTTTATAAAAATTTTCTTCAAAGACTTTTGAATATCAGTAATATTTTTAACCATAAAAATGAGGAACCGAGGTACTGATTTGTACTGGCCCACCATTAAAAATTTCCAAACGCTTCATTGTTTTTTCATCAGGTAAAAAATCCCCAAATTGAGGAGTTAGAAGCTTATCAGATTTGGCCTGAACAAAAAAAAGCGGAATATCTGGAAATATTCCTTTTATATAGGATAATTCTTTAAACTTCACATCATCAATGGAAATGTTTTCAGGGATTAACAATACTGTCTCCTCTTTATCTGGGATAAGGTATGTATTCAAATAATCCAAGCTTTCTTTTTCTTGCGCCTTACAGAAATGCCATAAAGGCTGGCCTTCTTTCCTTAACTGTTCCATAGGTTTATCTAACTTATAGTTATCAAAAAAACATACCACAAGAGTTCTAAGTGATTCAAAAAGCGCGCTGAGACATGCTTTTTTTATGTCTTTATTAGCCCCAAATCCAGAGATAAAACCTTTTATTTCAGAATCTTGCTTATGAGAAATAGCGCATACAATTTTCGCGTCTATTACCGGACTTAATTCATAAAACCTAAATGATATATTATTTTTGACTAACAAGCGATTTAATCTTAAAATATCAACATACTCACTTAAAATATCAATTGGAATGGCTTTCATCTTTCTTTTACAAAAATGATGACATAATACTTTGTCTATTCCCAATAATTCCCAGTATGCTCTTTCTCTGGCACCTGGTAAATTTATATAAGCCGCTGTTCCCCATCTGTTTTGACACAAGTTGTTTAAATCAGTACTGGCTCTTTCCAATGATTCGGCACATGCTTTTTCGAATGCTATTTTTTCTATCTTGTCTACCCCACGTCCTCTGTATTTGATTCCCTGAATTATTATTTCGACAGCGTAATCAAAATATCCGGGCAACCATTCATCAATCCATCTATATTTTTCAACATTTAAAGATAAACGCTTTGAATTATTTAAAATCCAGTCAACCAATTCCACTTCAGTCTCCAAAAAGTAGTACCCGCATGTAAATTAAGAAAATCAAACTTCCAGTTTTTATTTGATAAAGCTACATAAGGAGTTATAACTAATGGAATAGTAATAGCTTCTTTTAATGTCTGATAGTGTAAGTCATTTATCATCTTCATCCTTTCATAATAATTTTCTATTTGGGAATATTTATCAATCCATCTATTCCCCTCTTTACCATTTATGACAAAAAAATAATTGTTCATATAGTAATAAAAAAAATTTATATCTTCTTTAACGCTTGTATCAGATTCTCTAAAAAAAAGATCCGGTTCATTAAGCCCATTTTTCAAATAATCTATATGTCCGGGTAAACCATTGATCTGTTTCACTTCTATTGAGGGCAAAGCTTTTTTTAAATCTGGTATGCTTACCTCAGGTATATTCCATGCCACAATTCTCTTGTTAAAAGAACTTTTAGCGACTTTTTCCATTTCCTCATCCAAGATTTTAAGCTGATGTCCATATAAGGCGCCCTGACCGAAGGTCGGGAAAATTTGAGCAGTTTCCTCCGCCCCGGCTCGTTTCAACAGATGTGGCAAAACACTTTCCTTGATTTTTTTTGCTATTACAAATCTTTCTTTTCTGCTGAATTTTGCAACACCGGAAGGAGTAAAAGTTATAGCAGATAATTGCATCGAAACTGTTTTAAACAAATTAGTTTTTGGATTGTTTTCTGCATATCTCAAAAGTTCCGAAGAATCGTCCAAAGTTGTTATCATATCTACTTTATTGTTTTTAAATAATTCTAAAGAAATTGACTTATTGTTAATTCTGGAAGGAATTATTTCTATTTTTTGAGGCATATCTTTAGAATATAAAAAATTAGTCTTATTCGCAGAAAGAATAAAGAATCCTTTGTTGTCATATTTGTCCACAAAATATGGACCAGATGTGTTCCTGTAATCTTTTATAGCTAAAGTACGATTATCTATTGATTCTATAGGAACTATTCCAAAATCTGCGGCAGTTAGCATGGAAAATAAAAAAGGATTTTTCTTTTTAAAAGATATAGAGATTAAATAATCATTCTTTAAGCGCAAATTTGGGCAATTGTCACTTAATTTATTTATTTGTTTATCACCGCATAATATATTTTTAATATTGCCATGGGTATTTGTACCTAAAATGGCAAGTCTTTTAAAAGTTGTTTCTACGTCCCTGGCAGTTATTTTTCGACCGTCTACCGTTTTCAAGTCATTCCTTATTTTAAAATAAGCTTCATTCCCTTCCCAATAAAACTTCTCAGCCAGACCGGACACAAGTTCTCCATGTATATTGTAGTATACAAGAGTCGAAAAAAAATTCTCAGTTAAAATATATTGGGACAGATAGTGAATATTAGCCGGGTCATAATAATATATCTCTTTATCTCTTGGGAAAGCTACCCGCAATGTTTTTGGCACTATTGTAACCCTTAAAGTAAAATAAATTATTAATAGTAAAAGTAAGGTTAAAGGCGATAAAAGTTTTAGTAAGAATTTAGCCCTTTTTGTTTTGATCACATTTATCGCAAGCACTATCTACGTTTTTATCTTTTTCAATAATGGGCACATATTTTTCTATTTTCTTCTGAAAATCTGTCTTAGTAGTATGAGTATACAAATTAACACCAAATGCCCAAGCAAGAAATGCAAAAATAAAATATTTCACTTTTATCATTTTCCCTCCGCTTTTATATTCTAATATTTTACAGGTATCAGATCAAACCTGTGACCTTCCATCTATATTTTAACAACTTCCGAATACTTCAATTCTCAAAGGAAGGTCATAAATTTACAGCCAACATTCTGGATCTTTTTGATATATCATTACATATTTTTTGACAAAAGTTTATCTAAATTTCCAAAAATAAGAATAAAAATTAAAATAAGAAACACAACAAAAGCAGATTCGATTATAATATTGTCTATTAAATATAGCTTAGTTATTTTATGAGATACTGTTATGGCGAAAAAAATACTCAAAAACTTTACCCAGAATTTATTCATGTTTTTATCATTATTAATTTCCGAAAACTTTTTTTTAATATTCATATAAACTCCCTTATACTTTTCTGGTAGAATTCAATTTTTACTGACAAACTGTTCCATGTGGTGTATTGACACATTCATCCGTTTCTATATCACTTATATTCTCCCAGTGGCAAACCGTATCGCACTTAACCACATCCTGGCATTCTTTAACATTTTTGCACACATTTTTAGTAACATATTTGCATACTTGATTTCCAATTAGTCCGCCAGCTGCTCCACCAACGGCGCCACCACCAATAGCTCCGCCTACGGCTCCGGTAACAACTGTACATGTTAGTTCTGTAACAGTTTCGCAATATTCCTTCCATCCGCAAACTTCCTCAGTTCTACAATTCGTTTCTTCGCAAACTTGAATTTGTGATTTTGTCGCTAATACGAGTTCATCTTTTAAACTCAAATTATTAAACCTTTCAGGAAATATATAATTTTTTGAGTTTAAAAAAGATATTTTTTCTTCAAAAGTTCCATAAACAAGAAGTTTTTTTAGATTTTCAATCGTGTCAGAATTTTTTCTTTCTTTTTCACAGCGGATGATAGTATTCCTTATTGTTCTATTAGCGCTAATATAAGTATCTTTTACATTCATACTTATATTCCTTTCTATATCTATCTTTGGCGTTGGAACAGTCATAATAGAAGTAAGGATTGCCTCTCTTATTGGAGCCAATGAATTTCCATTTAATTTTCCGTCAAAGTCAATTTGGAAGTCTCCGGCATTTATATGAGAGACCATAAGTACCATAAGTGCACTCAATATTGTTTTACTATTTTTCATTATTTCACTCTCCTATTTTTATACATATTTTCAGTTTTTACCCGCGCATTTATCGTTGTGGCAATTTTTATGCCAATAGGCTTAAAATAAAAAATGCTTGTTTTTTAATGATTTTTTATCTTTTATACGACAATAGATATTCTCAAATGAAAATATTAGTTTTCAAATGAAAATAAAATATAAATTGT